>JBBSKO010000013.1:0-19671 GCA_038256225.1 Propionibacteriales bacterium
CGTGGACGTCGTGGAGCCGGTCGCGCTGCTGGAGCCACCGGACGTGGAGGCACCGGCCGAGGACCCGTCAGCGGTCGACGAGGCCGGCGTCGACTCCGTGGCGGCGGACCTCGTGGCCGGTGCCGGGCTGGACGACGTCGTCGCGGCGGCCTTCTTCGCCGGCGCCGACTTCTTCGCCGGCGTGGACTTCGTGGCCGTGGCCTTCTTCGCCGGCGCGGACTTCGTGGCCGGTGCCGGGCTGGTCGACGTCGTCGCGGTGGCCTTCTTCGCCGGCGCCGACTTCCTCGCCGTGGACGCGGCTGCGGTCGACGTCGTCGGCGGCGCGGTCGTCTTCTTCGCGGTCGTCTTCTTCGCCGTCGTCTTCTTCGCCGTCGTCTTCTTCGCCGTCGTCTTCTTCGCGGGCGTCGTCTTCGTCGCCGTCGCCTTCTTCGCGGGCGTCGCCTTCTTCGCCGTCGTCTTCTTCGCGGGCGTCGCCTTCTTCGCCGTCGTCTTCTTCGCGGGCGTCGCCTTCTTCGCCGTGGACTTCGTCGCGGTCGACTTCTCGGCCACCGAGGCGGCGGCCTTCTTCGCCGCGGCGGCGGTCTTGTCGGCCTCGGACGCAGCACTTCCTGCAGCGGCGGAGCCGGCCACGCTCGCCGCCTTCGCGGCCGTGGAGGCCTTCTCCGTGGCGGTCTTCTTTCTGGACGACCCCTTCACGGTCTTGCGAGCCGCCTTGGCCGCGGCGCGCGCCGGTGCGGTGGCGACCGAGACCGCCGAGGAACCGGCGGCCACCGTCAGCTCGGGCAGCTTCTTGACCCCGGAGACCACGGCCTTGAGGTCCGAGGCCGGCTTGAACCTCGGCACGGCCTCCTGCGTGCCCGTCGCGGACGTCGACGACTTCTTGCCGGACTGCTTCTTCGTGGTCTTGCGGGAGCCGAGGACCTTCTTCTCGAAGGAGCCGAACCCCTGGATCGCCACCTTCTCGCCCTTGGCCACCTCGCGGGTGATGGTGTCGAGGACCGAGTCGAGGGCGTGCGTCGCCTGCTTGCGGTTCCCCTCGAAACGTTCGGCGAGCGTGTCGATGAGCTGAGACTTGTTCACGGTGGTGTCCTCCCGGAGCAGTGCCGTCGGACGTTGTTGCCCGGCGTCCCGTGCAACCTAGGGAGGTGCAGGGCCGCTCCACAACGACCGGAGGGGCCGTCCTTCGTGGGCTCGGTGCCCGGCGGGCGCGTGGACCTGCTCGTGCGAGGGGGCGGCGGCTACGGTGCCGGGGTGCGCGAGGTGTCCGTGCGCTCGGTCGAGCGGTGGTGGTCCCGGGTGCTCGGTGTGCCCGGCGACGAGCTGTGGTGCGGCACCACGGTCCGGCCGCACTCCCCCACGAGCCCGCTCACGGTCTACGGCGGCTGGTGGGTGGTCTGGTCCCCGAGCGGCGGGCTGCACGTGTCCCTGCCACCCGGGGCCCAGGAGCCCGAGGACGACCTCCTCGACGACGCCCGGCGGCGTACGGAGCCCTCGGCCTGGCGCACCCTGGCGCGGGAGCGGCGGCTGCGGGTGGTCGGCCCGTCGGTGCACGCCTACCTGGACCGCGACCCGGGCGGCGTGGCGGCGCCGTCGCGCCCGGCGGCCGGGGTCCCGGAGGTGCGACGCTGGGACCCCCGCGACCTCATGGACCTGCGCGACCGCGTGGGGCCGGGCGCGTGGGGCGAGTCCGGGTTCCGCGACGTCGACCCGCTCACCGACCACTGCTTCGCGGTGGTGGTCGCGGGCACGGTCGTCGCGGCGGCGAACCTCACGCCCTTCGACGGCGCCCCGCGTGACGTGGGGGTGCTGGTCGCGCCGCCGTGGCGCGGCCAGGGCCTGGGCGCCCGGGTCGGCGGGCACGCGGCGGCGTACGCCGTGCGCCACCACGGCCTGGCCCGGTGGCGGGCCAGCAGCGACAACCGAGCCTCGCTCGCCGTCGCCGAGCGGCTGGGCTTCGAGCCGTGGTGCACCCAGCTCGCGCTGCGATGAGGCGAGGCGACCGGGTCAGGTGAGGGCGGGCTTCCAGACCGGGCGGCCGGACTCGAAGGCGGTGATGTCCTCGTCGTGGGTCAGCGTGATGCTGACGTCGTCGAGACCCTCGAGCAGGCGCCAGCGGGTGTAGTCGTCGATGTCGAAGGAGTCCTCGACGGCGTCGGGACCCTCCCCGGCACGCACCGTGCGCGACTCGAGGTCGACGGTGATCGTGGCACCCGGCTCGGCCTCGAGCAGGTCCCACAACCGCTGGACGACCTTCTCGTCGACCTGGGCGGCGACCAGCCCGGCCTTGCCGGAGTTGCCGCGGAAGATGTCGGCGAAGCGCGAGGAGATCACGGCACGGAAGCCGTAGTTCTGCAGCGCCCACACGGCGTGCTCGCGCGAGGACCCCGTACCGAAGTCGGGGCCGGCGACGAGCACCGAACCGGCGGCGTACGCCGGCTGGTTGAGCACGAAGGAGGCGTCGCCGCGCCAGGCGGCGAACAGGCCGTCCTCGAAGCCGGTGCGCGTGACCCGCTTGAGGTAGACGGCCGGGATGATCTGGTCGGTATCGACGTTGCTTCGGCGCAGCGGCACGCCGACGCCGGTGTGCGAGGTGAACGCGTCCATCAGGGTCTCCGATCAGTCCAGGTCGGCGGGCGAGGAGAGGGTGCCGCGCACGGCGGTGGCCGCCGCGACCGGGATCGAGACCAGGTGCGTGCGACCGCCCTTGCCCTGCCGGCCCTCGAAGTTGCGGTTGGAGGTCGAGGCGCTGCGCTCGCCCGGGGCGAGCGTGTCGGGGTTCATGCCCAGGCACATCGAGCAGCCCGCGCCGCGCCACTCGGCGCCGGCCTGCTTGAAGACCACGTCGAGGCCCTCCCCCTCGGCCTGCAGCCGGACCCGGGCCGAGCCCGGGACGACCAGCAGACGGGTGTCGGCGTCGACGGTGCGGCCCTCGATGATGCTTGCGGCGAGGCGGAGGTCCTCGATGCGCCCGTTGGTGCAGGAGCCGATGAAGACGGTGTCGACCGCGACCTCGCGCATCGGGGTGCCGGCCTCCAGGGCCATGTAGCGCAGCGCGTTCTCGGCGGCGACGCGGTCGCCCTCCTCCTCGAAGTCACCGGGGAACGGCACGCTCCCGCCGAGCGGCACGCCCTGGCCGGGGTTGGTGCCCCAGGTGACGAACGGGGTCATCACCGACGCGTCGAGGACGATCTCCTCGTCGAACTCCGCGTCGTCGTCCGTGCGCAGGCTGGTCCAGTGCTCGACCGCCGCGTCCCAGTCGGCACCCGTCGGCGCCTCGGGGCGGCCCTCGATGTAGTCGAAGGTGGTCTGGTCGGGCGCGATCATCCCGGCCTTGGCGCCCCACTCGATGGACATGTTGCAGATCGTCATCCGCGCCTCCATCGAGAGCTCCTCGATGGCCGGCCCGCGGTACTCCACGACGTAGCCCTGCCCCCCACCGGTCCCGGTGTGGGTGATCAGGGTCAGCACGAGGTCCTTGGCGGTGACGCCGGCCGGCAGGCTGCCGTTGACGGTCACCGCCATCGTCCTCGGACGCGCCTGCGGGAGGGTCTGGGTGGCCAGGACGTGCTCGACCTCGCTGGTGCCGATGCCGAAGGCCAGCGCGCCGAAGGCACCGTGGGTGGAGGTGTGGGAGTCGCCGCACACGATGGTCATCCCCGGCTGGGTCAGGCCCAGCTGCGGGCCGACCACGTGCACGATGCCCTGCTCGACGTCGCCGAGCGGGTGCAGGCGTACGCCGAACTCCGTGCAGTTGCGGCGCAGCGTCTCGACCTGGGTGCGGGAGACGGGGTCGGCGATCGGCTTGTCCCAGTCGACCGTCGGGACGTTGTGGTCCTCGGTGGCGATGGTGAGGTCGGGGCGGCGGACCGTACGGCCGGCCAGGCGCAGGCCGTCGAAGGCCTGCGGCGACGTCACCTCGTGGATGAGGTGGAGGTCGATGTAGAGAAGGTCGGGCTCCCCGGGGGTCGCGCGGACGACGTGCTCGTCCCAGACCTTCTCGGCCAGTGTCCTGCCCATGGGTGCTCCTCCTGCTGTGTCGCGGGATGGGCCGCGGGGCGGCCCGGTACCCGGACATCGTAGTACTTGCGTCCCAGGAAGTGAGACGGCAGTATTGCCATATGGACACATCCAGTGGCGTCGGCGTGCTCGACAAGGCCGCGCTCGTGCTGACCGCGCTGGAGTCGGGCCCGGCGACGCTGGCCGGTCTGGTGGCCGGCACCGGCCTCGCCCGACCGACCGCGCACCGCCTGGCCGTGGCCCTGGAGCACCACCGCCTGGTCGCCCGTGACCTGCAGGGTCGCTTCGTGCTCGGCCCCCGCCTCGCCGAGCTGTCGGCCGCCGCGGGCGAGGACCGCCTCCTGGCGACCGCCGGGCCGGTCCTGGCCCGGCTGCGCGACATCACCGGCGAGTCGGCCCAGCTCTGGCGACGTCAGGGCGAGGCGCGGATCTGCGTGGCCGCCGCCGAGCGGCCCTCCGGCCTGCGCGACACCATCCCGATCGGCTCGCAGCTGACGATGCGGGCGGGCTCGGCCGCCCAGGTCCTGCTGGCCTGGGAGGACCCCGACCGCGTGCACCGCGGCCTGCAGGAGGCCGCGTTCTCCGCCGCTGCCCTCTCGGGCATCCGCCGGCGCGGGTGGGCGCAGTCGGTGGGCGAGCGCGAGCAGGGCGTCGCCTCGGTCTCGGCGCCCGTCCGGTCCCCCGGCGGCAAGGTGATCGCGGCGGTGTCGGTCTCCGGCCCGCTCGAGCGGCTCTCGCGCCAGCCCGGTCGGATGCACGCCCCCGCAGTGCTCGCCGCCGCCGAGCGGCTCTCGGAGTCGCTGCGGAGGGCCGCCGCGGCCGGCGCCTGAGCGCGGCAACCGTCACCTCGACGCGCAGCGAGCGTCATCTCGGCTGTCCGCGACCGTCATCTCGGCGGGTCAGAACAGGGCGTGCGTCTCCAGGTCGAGCAGGACCTGCTTGCGCTCCAGGCCCCCGGCGTACCCGGTGAGCGTGCCGTTGGCACCGATCACGCGGTGGCACGGGACCACGATCGGGATCGGGTTGCGCCCGTTCGCGAGGCCGACGGCCCGCGACGCGGCCGGGGTCATCCCGAGCCGCACCGCCACCGCGCCGTAGGTCGCGGTCTCGCCCCAGCCGATCCCGCGCAGCGCCTCCCAGACGCGTTGCTGGAACGGCGTGCCGCCGGGGTCCAGGGGGAGGTCGAAGTCCTTCAGGTCGCCGGCGAAGTACGCCGCCAGCTGCGCCGCGGCCTCCACCAGCACGGGCACCTCCGCGTCCTCGGTCCCGCGGGGGCGGCCGTCGGTCGCCGGGCCGTGCGGGGCGAACTCCACGTGGGTCAGCGCCCCGTGGTGCTCCACGAGCCGCAGCGTTCCGACCGGGCTGTCGGTCACGGTCCACATCTCAGGTCTCCTCGGGTCGGTCGGGGTGGGGGTCGGGCAGGGCCGGGATGACGGTGGCCCACAGGTGCATCAGCGCCGTCGAGCGCCACGGCGCCCACCGCCCGCCGTCCCCGGTGACCTGGGGCAGGAGGATCGCGGGGTTCTCGCCGAGCCCGCTCAGGGCGTTGCGCACACCGATGTCGGTCGGCAGGAAGACGTCGGGGTCGCCGAGGGCGCGCATCGCGACGTAGTCGGCCGTCCAGGGCCCGATGCCCTTCAGCGCCAGCATCGCCGCCCGGGTGTCCGCGCGGGCGACGCCCCGGTCGAGCCGGATCCGCCCCTCGGCGAGCGCGGCGCACAGTCCGACCAGCGCCCGGCCCCGGGCGCGCGGCATCGGGAGGGTCTCCGGGTCGACCGCCGCCAGCGCGTCGGCCCGCGGGAACAGGTGGGTCAGGCCGGGAACGCCCGTGGTCACCGCGCGTCCGTGCGCCTGCACCATCCGAGCGGTGACGGTGCGCGCCCCGACGACGCTGACCTGCTGGCCGACCACGGTGCGGACGGCGGTCTCGTCACCGTCGACCTGACCGGGCACACGCAACCCCGGGCGGGCCGCGACCAGGGGCGCGAGCACGTCGTCCTCGCCGAGGTGGCGGTCGACCACCACGGGGTCGGCGTCGGCGTCGAGCATCCGGCGCACGCGTTCGACCGCGGCGGGCAGGTCGCGCAGGTCGTCGAGACCGAAGACGGCCACGACGGTCGCCGTGCCCGGGCCGGGGTCCGGGTCGTCGAGCAGGACCCGGACCGTCCCGGGGGCGTGGGGCAGGTCGAGGGTGCGGGCGTACCAGCCCGGTCCGGCGGCCTCGACCCCCGGGACCACGTGGTAGGCCAGGAAGCCCAGCAGCTCGCGGCCGGCGAAGGGGGTGCGCACCGGCAGCCGCAGCGTGATCGCGCCGACCGGGTCGAGCCCGTCGGAGCCGGTCCCGTCTCCCCCGCCGGGGCCCGTGCGTCCGCGGCGGGAGCGCAACTCGCCGGGGGTCGCTGCGTAGACGTCCAGCACGGTCTGGTTGAACTGCCGCACGCTGGCGAAGCCGGCAGCGTGCGCGACGTCGGCCAGCGGCAGGTCGGTGCGCTCGACCAGGGTGCGCGCGGTCTGCGCCCGCCGCGCCCGGGCCAGCGCGAGGGGCCCGGCACCGAGCTCGTCGCCGAGCAGCCGGGTCAGGTGGCGCGGGGTGTATCCGAGCCGTCCGGCCAGCCCGGGCACGCCCTCCCGGTCGACCACCCCGTCGGCGATCAGCCGCATGGCGCGACCGGCCGTGGTCGCGGCGACGTCCCAGTCCGGGCTCCCCGGCGAGGCGTCGGGGCGGCAGCGCCGGCAGGCGCGGTAGCCCGCTGCCTGCGCCGCGGCCGCGCTCGCGTGGAAGGTCACGTTGCGCACCGCCGGCGTACGCGCGGGGCAGGACGGCCGGCAGTAGATCCCGGTCGTGCGCACGGCCGTCCAGAACACCCCGTCGAACCGGGGGTCGCGCGACTCCACCACCCGGTAGCAGGCCTGCGGGTCCAGCCCGTCGGGCGCTGCGCGAGGCTGCTCGGTCGTGGTCACGCACCCATCCTGCCCGCCACCTCCCCACCCTGGCTGGCGGGATTCGGACACGACTGCGCGGAGCACCGACCTGCACCGTCGCGCCCGACGCGCCGAAGTGCCCCCGGGGTCCACCGCCCATAGGCAACACTGGGGACGTGGCCGTCGACGACGAGCGGACGCCGGCCAGTTCCGGTGCGTCCCCTCCCCCCTCCCCCCGCCCCGCGTCCCCCGGCACCACCGCCCCCCTGGCCCCGCACCACCGCCGGCGCGTGTGGACCGCGATCGTGGCCAGCCAGGTCGTGCTGGCGATGGTCACCGCGCTCGTCGTGGTGCTCGCCTACCGCAGCCTCGACGGCAACATCGCCGAGGGCGAGGCGATCAACCACCTCGTCGAGGCCCCGGCCGACGAGGAGGAGGCCGACCTGCAGCCGATGAACGTGCTGGTGATGGGGTCGGACTCCCGCGAGGGCGAGGGCAACTCGATCGACGGGGAGTCCGGTGGCGGTGGGTCGGACACCACGATCCTGCTGCACGTCTCCGCCGACCGGCAGGAGGCGTACGGCGTGAGCCTGCCCCGGGACGCGCTGGTGACCCGGCCCGACTGCCGGACCGAGGACGGGATGGTGCCCGGGGGCGAGCTGCAGATGTTCAACACCGCCTTCGCGCTCGGCGGCCCGCAGTGCACCGTGCAGATGGTCGAGTCGTTGACGGGGGTCTACATCGACCACTACATGGTGCTCGACTTCAACGGCTTCAAGGACATGGTCGAGGCTGTCAAGGGCGTCGAGGTGTGCATCCCCGAGGACGTGGTCGACCCGGAGCACGACATCTACTTCGACGCCGGTGTGCAGACCCTGACCGGCCAGCAGGCCCTCAACTACGTCCGCGAGCGGACCGTGCTGTCGGCCACCGGTGACATCGGCCGGATGAAGCGGCAGCAGGCGTTCATCGCCTCCATGGTCAACAAGGTCGTCTCCGCCGGCACGCTCTCGCGGCCGACCCGGGTCTTCGACTTCCTCGACGCCGCGACGTCGTCGATCGTCGTCGACGAGGACCTCGACTCCATCGGACGCCTGGTCGACCTCTCGATGCAGTTCCGCGACACCGGGCTGACCGACATCAGCTTCATCACGGTGCCGATCGCGGCCTACGAGCCCGATCCCAACCGCCTGGTCTGGACCGACCAGGCCGACCAGCTGTGGAAGCTGATCCGCAGCGACCGCCCCCTCGGCGGCGGCCTGGCCGAGGGCAGCCTCACCGCCGCGGACGACGTCGGGACCCCCACCGGCACGCCGTCCGGCAGCCCGGGAGGCCCCAGCGGCAGCCCGGACGCACCCGGCACCCGGGTCCCCGAGGCCGACCCGGCCCAGTCCGAGGCGCAGCGCACGGCCCGCCTGGCCGCCGGCCTCTGCGCCTGAGCCCGTCCAGACCGGTCGACCGAGTTCGGCGTGAGGGCAAGCGGCCACCCGGGCAACGGGTGAGACTGCCCCCCGGCGGCGACGCTCGCGACACGACCAGAGGGAGAGCACGGCATGGGTACGTACGGGGCCGGTTCGGACGACGCGACGCGCGCGAAGCACACCCGTGGTTGACACCAGCGGGTGGGCCGGGCTGCCCGACGTCGAGATGGACGACGGCGCCGCCAGCGGGCTGGCCGCCGCGTGCGAGGACGCCGCACGTCTCCTGCGCGACCAGGCCACCACCCGCCGGTCGCTCACGACCACCGCCCTGCAGGACTTCGAGGGCCGGTTCTCGCGGGTCTTCGAGCAGAACCAGGGCACCGCCGACGGCGACAGCGAGGAGATCGCGGTCGCGCTGGACGACGTCGCCCTCCTGGTCCGCCACATCATCTCGGTCGTGCCGGAGGAGAACGCACGCCGCAAGGCCGCCCGCGCGTGGGCCGAACGGCGCGCGGAGGACAAGAGCGAGATCACCTTCGGCGACCTCGGAGGCGACGAGGCCCCACCGGAGGGCCCGCAGTCGCCGCCCGCCCCCACGACGCTGTCGGCCACGGCGACGCCCCGCGAGAACCCCGCACCGGGGGCCGGCGGCGACAGCGCCGGCACCTCCTCCGCCCGTCCCGCCGCACTGCAGGGCTTCGTGACCGGCGTCGAGAGCGCCCTCACGGCGCTCGACGTCAAGCCAGGCCGCCTCGAGGGCCTCAACGCCGACTTCACCAGCGGGTTCGACTGGGGCACCGGGGAGCCCTCCGGGGTCGACGGGGCCGCGGTCTACACGGCGCTGCGCAGCTTCAACCAGCTCAACCGCCAGGACAAGCTCTGGGTGAACACCGTCGCCGACGCCTTCGAGAGCGCCGGCAGCGAGACGGCCGGCGGGATGATGACGCTCTCCAACGCCTCCCTCGCCGCCTCCTTGCAGGCCGCGGGGGTCAGCGTCTCGCGCCTCGACGTCGCACCGACCTCGCCCCGCCTCTACGGCATCAACCCGACCACCGGCTACTCGGACGACCCGGTGAACGCCGCGACCGGCAACTTCGTGGAGCCCGAGACCGACCTGGCCTTCTCGGGTGGCTGCGGCACCCTGGCGCTGACCCGCATGTACAACTCCTTCCACCGCCACCCCGGCGCCTTCGGCCCCGGCTGGTCGAGCTGGACCGAGACCCGGCTGCACCTCGACGACGAGGCCGCCCACCTCACGCTCCCCGACGGGCGGGTCGTCGTCTTCCCGCGCCTCGGCGAGGGCTGGGACCGCGCCACCGGCCAGTCGATGTGGCTCGAGCGAGATGCCGCCGCCGACGAGCTGCGCGCCACCGGCAACGACGGCGGCACGTGGCGCTTCAACCGCGCCGGCGCCCCGCTCTCGCAGGACCGGGGCGAGGGCACGATGGTGGGTTTCGTCCACGAGGACGGGCGCCTCGTCCGGCTCGAGCACGAGCGTGGCCGCCACGTCGCCCTCACCTGGGACGACGACCGCGTCGTCGCCGCCGAGGCCTCCGACGGTCGCCGGACGACGTACGCCTACGAGGAGGGCCGCCTGGTCGCCGCGACCGGGGCCCGCGGGACGCGCACCTACCGGTGGAACGAGGCCGGGCTCGTCGAGGCGGTCATCGACGCCGACGGCGTGGTCGAGGTGGAGAACACCTACGACGAGCAGGGGCGGGTCACCGACCAGCGGTCTCCGCACGGGCGGCTCAGCCGGTACTCCTACCTGCCCGGCCACGTGACCCAGGTCGCCGACCCCGACGGGACGCGGTCGAACACCTGGATCCACGACAGTCGCGGGCGCCTGGTCGGCCTGGTCGACTCCGACGGACACCGGCAGTCGACGAGCTACGACCAGCACGGGAACGCGGTGCTGCTCACCGCGCGGGACGGCACGGTGGTCGTCCGCGAGCACGACCAGCGGGGTCGCGTGGTGCGCGAGGTCCGTCCGTCGGGTGCCGACCTGCAGTTCGGCTACGACGAGCTGGACCGCGTGGTGCACGTCGTCGCCGAGGAGGGCTCCGTCACCTCGTACTCCTACGACGGCGCGGCACGCAACCCGTCGCTGATGGTCGACCCCGAGGGCGGTGAGACCCGCTTCGCGTGGGACGCGGGCTGCCTCACGAAGCTCGTGGACCCCACCGGCGTCGAGCTCTCCTTCGGCTACGACGAGCACGGTGACGTCGTCTCCACCACGAGCTCGGCGGGCGACGTCGCGCGTCTCGAGCGCGACGGCGTCGGCCGCGTCGTCACCGCCACCACCCCCCGCGGCCACCGCACGACCTACGTCTACGGTCCGCACGGTCTCGCCGGACGGCAGGACCCCGACGGCTCGACGTGGCACTTCGAGCACACCGCCGGTGGGCGCCTGACCGCGGTCGCCGACCCGAACGGTTCACGCACCACGATCGAGCACGGCGCCGACGGCGAGGCGCAGCGACGGACCGACCCGCTCGGCCGCGCGGTCGAGCAGCGCCTGGACGACCTGGGGAACCTCGCCTCGGTCGAGCTCCCCGACGGCAGCACGTGGCGCTTCACCCACGACGCTCTCTCACGGCTCGCCGCGACGACGACGCCGGACGGCCACACCTGGACCCAGACCTACGACGCGGCCGCGAACCAGGTCGTCACCGTCGACCCGCTCGGGAACCGGACCGTGGTCAGGACCGACGAGCCCGCCCACACGGTCGTCTCCACCGACGCGCTCGGAAGCGTCACCCAGCGCTTCGACCCGCTCGGCCGGCCCGTGTCCGCCGAGCAGCTCGACGGCTCGGTCGCCCTGGCCACCTACGACCGCTGCGGCCGAGCCGTGGAGCTCCTCGACGGCGAGGGCGGCCTGACCCGCGTCCGGCGCGACGCGGCCGGCCGGCCGGTGGCGGTGACCGACCCCACGGGCCGGGTCACGCGCTACCAGTACGACGCCTGCGGTCGTCGCGCCGCCGTGGTCGACCCCGTGGGCGGCCGCACCACCATCGAGTACAACGCCGACAGCCTGCCCGTGCGGTGCACCTACCCGACGGGGGAGATCGGCTGGACCGACTACGACGAGTGCAACCGGGTGGTGGCCACCCACACCCCCGGTGTCGGTGGGTCCCGCCTGCGCTACGACGCCGCCGGACGCGTCGTCGAGGTGCACGACAGCGTGTCGGGGCTCCGCCGGTTCTCCTACGACGCCGCCGGGCAGCTGGTCGCGACCACGAACGGCAACGGCGGCGTCACCCGCTACGACTACGACGCCCGCGGGCGCGCGGTGCTCGTCACGGACCCGCTCGGTGGCACGACCCACCGCGAGTTCGACGCCATGGACCGCTGCGTCGCCGAGACCGACCCGCTGGGACGCACCACGCGAGCGGGCTACGACGCAAGCGGGCGTCAGGTGTGGCAGGAGGACGCGTCAGGACGTCGCACCGAGTGGACCTACGACGCCGGCGACCGCGTGGTCTCGGTCGTGGTGGACGGGCGTCTCGTCAGCTCCCGACGGTGGGACGCGCGGGCCCGGTCGGTCGAGGTGACGGACCGGACCCGTCCCGACGGACGCGTCGTGCAGCACACGACGGCGTGGAACCGGCGCGGCCAGGTCGTCCGCAAGACCCGCGACGGCTCGACCCTCTCGTGGGCCTACGACGCGGCCGGCCGGCGTGCGTCGACGACACTGCCCGACGGCAGCACGGTGGGTTACGACCACGACACCGCCGGCCGCGTCGCCGCCGTGGACCACCCCCTGCTCGGCCGCGCCACGTTCGAGCACGACGCGGCGGGACGCGTGGTGGCAGCCATCGCCGGCGACCTGCTCCAGTCCTGGGAGTACGCGGACGGGTTCGTGGTCGCGCACTCCGTGACCGACGCCGCCGGCGCGGTCCGCACCGTGGTCGTCCGTGACGACGAGGGACGGGTCCGCAGCGTCGAGAGCGACGGCACGACGACCACGTTCGACCACGACGCCGCGTGCCAGCTGGTCGCGTCAGCAGCCGGTGACCGACGCGTGCGCTGGCGCTACGACCTGGCCGGCCGCGTCGTGGAGGAGGCGCTCGACGACGGCACCCGTGCCTTCGCCTACGACGAGGCGGGCCAGCTGCTGGCGGTCGTGGGACCGGAGGGCACCACGCACCACGCGTACGACACGGTCGGCCGACGTGTCCGGACGCAGCTCCCGGACGGTCGCTCGCGGGACCTCGAGTGGTCTCCCACGGGCTGGCTCGCGACCATCGTGGACCAGGCCGGTGGCGACGTCGTACGGACCGAGCTGCACGTGGGCGCGACCGGCGAGCTCTGCTCGATCGACGACGTCCCGGTGTTCTGGGACGGCGCCGAGACGTACGCACCGTCCCTGGTCCAGGTCGGCGCCACGCCGGTCGTTGCCGTCGGCGGTCTCACCGGCATCGGTGACCGGTGGGCCGCCCCCGGTTGGCGCAGCTCCCGCTCCCACGGTGACGACGTCTGGGCCTCGGCCCGGGGCGCCGCACCGCAGGTCCCCGGCCTGCCTGCCGGGACCGGTGTCGGCCCGGCCGGCGAGCTGACCCTGGGCGGACTGGAGTGGCTCGGCGCCCGCGTCTACGACGCTGCCAGTCGGGGGTTCCTCTCCGTCGACCCGCTCGACCCCGTCACGGGCGCGGGATGGGCCGGCAACCCCTACGCCTACGCCGGCAACGACCCGCTGCACGCCCTGGACCCGACCGGGTTGAAGCCCGTCTCCGAGGCGGACCTGAAGGCGGCGAACACGCCCTGGTACGAGAGCACCTGGAACTTCGTGAAGGAGAACAAGGACTGGTTCATCGGCATCGGTGCGGCCGCCCTGGGTGGCGTCCTCATGCTGACCGGCGTCGGAGGCCCGGCCGGTGCGATGCTGCTGTCCTTCGGCGCGGACGTCATCATCCAGAAGGCCACTAAGGGAGAGGTGAACTACGCGCAGGCGGCGATCTCGGGCCTCGCCGGGGGCGCCGGCATCGTGGCCAGCAAGGGTCTGACCGTCGGCGGGCGCGTGCTGGTCGACGGGGCCAAGGTGGCGGGGATGAGCATGCGGGCCAAGGTGGCCGTCCAGGCCGGGATCGGCACCACCGAGGGCTACACCTCGGCCGTCGCCGGCGGGGCCGCGCCGCTGTCGCGGGAGGCATTCGGCAGCGGCGCGGCGAGCGCGCTCACCGGTGGCCTGGGCGTCTACGGCGACAAGCTCGGCGAGAGGGCCGGCACCGCGGTGTCGAACCGGATCCTGGCCGACATCGAGACCCAGCCCTGGGTGGCGCGGAAGCTCCTCCCCTACGAGGCACGAGCCGGCAGCTTCCTGACCGACCACGCCGTCCAGAACTCGTACAAGGGCGGCGTCGACGCGGGCGGCGAGTTCCTGAAGGAGGTCACGGACGACCAGGAGGGCGTTGACTACGGCAAGGTCGGCGGCAAGGCTGTCGGGAGCGGGCTGTCCAGGCCGCTCCCGGGCGAGATCGCCGGTCCGGTCGGCCAGGGCATCAGTGCGGCGACGAACGCTGCCGTGAGCTGACCACGCACCCTGGAGGTGCGCACGAAGGACGAGAGGTCATTGGATGTTCGGCCGCCTAGGCAAGGCACGTCAGGTCCTCGAGGGTGCCGAGGAGAGCTTCACCGCGGCGCCTCCTCGGGCGCTACCGTCGATCGCCCGTGACCTGGTGGTCGCGGCGCTCGATCCCGAGGACGGCAAGCTCATGGCGTTCGGCAGCGCCGCCGTGCCCGGGGCGCTCCTGCTCGAGCTGACCCGGGAGGGTCGGCTCGAGGTGTCGGGGGACGGCAGGAAGACACGCGTCACCGTGCGGGACCTCACCCCCCTCGGCGACGCCGAGCTGGACGACGCGCTGCTGACCGTCGAGACCGGGGTGTCGGGGAACAAGGTGTCCCGGCTGGTCGAGTTCCTCCCCACGTCCGACCAGGTCCTCGACCGCCTCGTCGCCGCCGGCGAGGTCACGGAGGAGTCGCAGCAGAAGCTCGGGATGTTCAGCGTCACCCGCCGGTACCCCGCACCCTCGGCGCGACGAGACGAGGTCGTGGGGCGACTACGGAGCGCCCTGCTCGGCGAGTCGGTGCCCGACGATCGGACGGCCATGCTGACCTCGGTGCTGCTGGCCAGCACGAACTTGAAGCACTGGGTCGGCCGGCAGCACGTCAAGGAGGCCGACCGCCGCGCACGGGAGATCTCCGAGCGCCTCCGGGACGACGAGCAGACGCTCGTCGCCGCGATCAAGGCTGCGGTGATCAGCGGCAACAGCGACAGCACGAGCCTTTGACGTACGACCACGCACGGCACGGTGACGTTCGGCCGGAGCGGCAACGACGGGCTGCCTCCGCTGCTACATCAAGCTCGGCCACACCGTCCCCGGCCAGGCCTCGGAAGAGTTCCTCCGGCAGGTGACGGACGACAAATCCGACGTCGACTACGGGAAGATCGGCGGCAAGGCTCTCGGCGGTGGGCTGGCGAAGCCCCTGCCCACCGGCTTCTCCGGACCCGCCGGCAGCGGGGTCGGAGCAGGCTTCGATGCCGCTGTGAGCTGATCACGACCCATCACCACGCCATCGGTGTCCCGGATGAGCCGGGACCCGCGAGGCGGGTCACGCCCGAACCACCGCCCGAGCGCGCGACCCGCTCCCTGGCGCTGGAGGCACTCGTGGCCGCGATCGACCCCGGCAGTGGCAAGCCGTGGGTCAACGCCGACTACACCGTCGCCGGTGCGCTCCTCGTGGACCTGGTGAGCGAGGGCAGGGTCGTGGTGTCCGGCGAGGGGAGGAAGACACGGATCACCGTGACGGACACCTCGCCGCTCGGCGACCCCGAGCTCGACAGATCGTCAACGGGATCGGGGACGACGGGCTGGTCATCATCTCCGCCGTCGCCGCGGTGCGCGACCGCAACCAGAGCGACAACAGCTCGAGCGTCTGACCGCCAGCTGGCTGGTCCGGAACGGCCCTCACCGGGCCGCATCCGTTGCTACCGTCCGCCGCATGAATCCTCGGATCAGGTTGACCGCAGCGGCGGGTGTCTCGGTGCTGGCGATGGCTCTCGGAGGGTGCTCCGACGACGCGCCCGCCGCCCCGGAGGGCGAGTACACCGGCCCCCCGCCGTGCTCGGACTTCGCGAACGGCGAGGAGATCAGCGAGGAGCTGTCCCTGAACGGGTGCGAGGGAGAAGGCGTCTCGGTCAACGAGTCCACCAGCTGCGACGGTCACAAGCTGCTCGCCGTGGGCCCCGTCTACGGGTTCGAGGGCAAGCCGGCCAACTACCTCGGCGAGGGCGAGGACGCCACGACGTCGCCCGAGTGGGAGCAGTTCAAGGCCGACTGCCCCTACGACACCGAGTAACCCACCACGGACGACGAAGGGGCCCGGGTCGCTGTGACCCGGGCCCCTTCGTCTGCTGTACCCCCGACCGGATTCGAACCGGCGCTACCGCCGTGAGAGGGCGGCGTGCTAGGCCGCTACACAACGGGGGCCTGGCGTGCTGATGTGGTGCGTCCGACCGCCCTGGCTTGGACGACCGAGAGAACTTTAGCGAACCCCGCCCCTCCCGACAAAACCGGGTCTCACCTGGGGCGACGCTGTGGATCTCGCTGGGGTACCTGGACTCGAACCAAGACTAACTGAACCAGAATCAGTCGTGCTGCCAATTACACCATACCCCACCGGAACGCAAGCCCTCAGTGGTCCGGCCGTAGCCGACCCCCGGGTTGCGAGCCGTCGGGAACCTTACACGCGGGGTCCGGTCCCCTCAAAAACGGGCCCACGGTCGGCGTCCCGGAGCGCCCCGCCGGCCCGCGCGAACGGCGCGCCGGGGGCCGTACGGGTGGCCACGCCGGTGGCCCGGGCGACCCAGATCGCCAGTGCCGTGTAGGTGACCGACTGCGTCAGGGTGACCGGGATGCTCCACCAGGTGCCGCCGGTCGGGTTGAGCGCGGAGCTCATGTCGCCGAAGGACAGCGCCAGGCCGAAGGCCAGGAAGTTGTTCAGCACGTGCATCGCGATCGCGGCCTCGAGTCCGCCGGTGGCGATGGTCAGCACGCCCGCGACCAGCCCGAAGGCGAACCGGTCGAAGAAGATCGGCGCGTCCTGGGCGCCGTGCGCCAGCGCGAAGAGCACCGACGGCACCAGCACCGCCACGACCACCGCCACCCGCGGGTTCGCGAAGACACCGCCGAGCGCCTGGGTGAGGTAGCCGCGGAACACGTACTCCTCCCCCGCCGCCTGCAGCGGGGTCAGCAGCAGCACCACGAGCAGGAAGTCGCGCGTGGTCGTGGTGAAGGAGTTGAGGTCGGTCGAGACCGTCGCCCCGTCGGCCTGCGCCGGGAGCAGCGCGGAGACCACCAGCGTGGCGATCAGGGCGACCACCGACAGGCCCAGGCTGATCGCGAACCAGCCCCAGCGGATCCGTGGGCGCACCGAGCTGAGCCAGCCCGGTCGCAGCCCGTGCAGGACCCTCGTCACGAACCAGGCCACGAGGACCGAGCCGGCCAGGCTGAGGTTGAGGTAGGCCAGACCCAGGGGCGTGACGTCGGAGGTGTCCACCAGGGTCAGCGTCCGGTCGGCGACGTCGCCGCCGACGAGCAGGAAGAACACCATGAACCCGAGCAGGACCACCAGGGGGACCACCAGCAGCATCCCGACCACGGTCAGCAGCACCCCGACCAGGGCGCGCCACCAGCCGTGCCGACCGTAGGAACCGATCCGGTGGATCCGGTGGTAGGGCACCTCGCTGGGCCGCTGCTCCGAGACGGCGGGCACACCCATCGGCCGCCCGCCGTACGGGTTGGGTGCCGCGTACGGGGCGGCGTACGGGCCGGCGTACGGGCCCGGGGACGCCTGGGGGTCGGTGCCGTAGGCGTACGGGTGGGGCGGGGGGCCGGTCGGGGGCCCGGGCGGAGGCGGGGTCGAGCTCATGGCCCCAGCATCCCAGGCCGCCGGTGACCCCTTGGCGGATCGGCTCAGGTGGTCCGGTCGGCCGCCGCCCGCAGCCGCCCGAGCCCGCGTTCGCGACCGAGGAGCTCGAGGCTCTCGAAGAGCGGCGGGGACACCCGACGGCCCGTGACGGCGACGCGGACCGGCCCGAAGGCGACCCGGGGCTTGAGGCCGCGCTCCTCGACCAGGGTGCGCTGGAGCGCCTCCTGGATGGCCGCCGTCGACCACTCGTCCAGCGCAGCAAGGGCGTCGTGGGAGGCCTGCACGACCTCGGTGCCCGTCTCGTCGAGGAGCTTGGCGGCGTCCTTCTCGTCCAGGACGAAGTCGGCCTCGTCGACGAACAGGAAGTCGAGCATCGCCACGGCGTCGGACAGGGTGTTGATCCGCTCGGCGACCAGCGGCATCGCCAGCTCGAGCAGCTGAGCGTCGGCCGACGAGAGCGGCTCCGAGACGACCCCGGCACGCTGCAGGAACGGCACCACCAGGTGCGTCATCTCCTCCACCGGGACGGTGCGCATGTGGGCGGCGTTGATCGCCTCGAGCTTCTTGAGGTCGAAGCGGGCCGGGTTGGGGTTCACCCGGGTGATGTCGAAGGCCTCGACCATCTCCTCCATGGTGAAGACGTCGCGGTCCGCGGCGATGCCCCAGCCGAGCAGGGCCAGGTAGTTGAGCACGCCGGCCGGCAGGAAGCCGCGGTCGAGGTACTCGGTGAGCCCGGAACCGGCGTCGCGCTTGGAGAGCCGCTTGTTGCCCTCCCCCATCACGATCGGCAGGTGGCCGTAGCGGGGCACTCCGCTGCCGAGGCCGAGCTCGACCAGCGCCTCGTGCAGCGCGATCTGGCGCGGGGTGCTGGAGAGCAGGTCCTCGCCGCGCAGCACGTGGGTGATCCCCATCAGCGCGTCGTCGAGCGGGTTGACCAGGGTGTAGAGCGGGTCGCCGTTGGCGCGCACCAGCGCGAAGTCCGGCACGTTCTCAGGCAGGAAGGTGATCTCGCCGCGCACGAGGTCGTCGAAGACGATCGGGGCGTCGGGCATCCGCAGCCGGAGCGTGGGCCGGCGTCCCTCGGCCTCGAAGGCCGCCCGCGCGTCCGCGCCGAGCTCGCGGCAGAAGCCGTCGTAGCCCTGCATCTTGGAACCCGAGGCCTTGCGTCGCGCGTCGACCTCCTCCGTCGTGCAGAAGCAGTCGTAGGCCCTGCCGCCGTCGCGCAGCCGGGACGCGGCGTCGGCGTAGACCTCGCGGCGCTCGGACTGCCGGTACGGCCCGTGGTCGCCACCGACCTCCGGGCCCTCGTCCCAGTCCAGACCGAGCCAGCGCAGCGAGCCGAGGATGGAGTCGTAGCCCTCCTCGGTGTTGCGCGCGGTGTCGGTGTCCTCGATGCGCAGCACCAGCGTGCCGCCGTAGTGGCGCGCGAAGGCCCAGTTGAACAGCGCGCTGCGCACGTTGCCGACGTGGATGAACCCGGTCGGCGACGGGGGGAACCGGACGCGTACCTGCTCGGGGGCAAGGTCGCCCAGGACGCGGTCGGGGGTGCTGGGGGTGCTCATCGGCGGACCACCTTGTTCGTCAGGGTGCCGAGGCCCTCGATGGAGACCTCGACCTCGTCACCGACCTCCATCGGGCCGACGCCCTCGGGGGTGCCGGTCAGGATGACGTCGCCGGGCAGCAGCGTCATCGCCGCGGAGACGTGGGCCACGAGCGCCGGCACGTCGAAGATCATGTCGGCCGTCGTGCCGTCCTGCATCAGGTCGCCGTTCAGGTGGGTCTGGACCGTCAGCCCCTCGGTGAAGCGGACCGGGTCGAGGTCGGTCTCGATCCACGGCCCGAGCGGGCAGAAGGAGTCCATACCCTTGGCCCGGGCCCACTGGCCGTCGCTGCGCTGGAGGTCGCGCGCGGTGACGTCGTTGGCGATCGTGTAGCCGTGGATGACGTCGGTGGCCTGCTCGGCGGGGATGTCGCGGCAGATCCGCCCGATCACGACCGCGAGCTCGCCCTCGTAGTGCAGGTCGTTGGTCTGGCGCGGGTAGTAGACGGGGTCGCCGGGGCCGACCACGGAGGTGTTCGGCTTGAGGAACATCAGCGGCTCCTCCGGCAGGTCGTGGCCGAGCTCCGCGGCGTGGGCGGCGTAGTTCCGCCCGATCCCGACCACCTTGCTCCGCGGCAGGACCGGCGCCAGCAGGCGCACGTCCTCCAGGCGGTGCTCGGTGTCGAGCAGCGTGATCCCGACGTAGAGCGGGTCCCCGGCGAGGCCGACGACGACCGCGTCCTCCTCCGGCTGCCCGAACTCGTCGAGCTCGCCGGTGAGGACGCCGTAGGAGGGCTCGTCGCCCGTGGTGAATCTGACGATGCGCACCTGGGGACCCTA
>JBBSKO010000014.1:0-18463 GCA_038256225.1 Propionibacteriales bacterium
ATCACGTGGAAGCACCCCGGCGGACCCGTCGACCACCTGGCGACCACCCGGACCGGTCAGCAGCAGGAGTCACCCGACGTTCACCCGCAGGTGGGAGGATGAGGCCATGTCCGTCGAGCCCACGAAGACCCAGCCCTCCGGACCGCACTCCGACGGGGGCGACGAGGCCCACCTGGGCGGGGGCGCCGTCGACGAGGGCTACGACTCCCCCACCCCCACCGACCTGGCCGAGGTCGCAGAGACCGGCCCGTACGCCCCGGACGAGGCGGCGCTGGCCGCCGTGCAGGACCACCCCGACCGGTTCCTGGACCGCGAGCTGTCCTGGCTGCGGTTCAACCAGCGGGTCCTCGAGCTGGCCGAGGACGAGAACCTCCCGCTGCTCGAGCGGGCCCGGTTCCTGGCCATCTTCACCAGCAACCTCGACGAGTTCTTCATGGTCCGCGTGGCCGGCCTGAAGCGCCGGATCGCCACCGGCCTGGCCGTCCGGGCGGCCTCCGGGATGATGCCGCGCGAGGTGCTGGAGTCGATCTGGACCGTCACCGCCGAGCTGAGCCAGCGCCACGCCCGCACCTTCGCCGAGAAGATCGTGCCGGCGTTGGCCGAGCACGACATCAAGCTCGTGCGCTGGGAGGACCTCGACCGCGAGGAGCAGAAGGAGTGCAAGCGGCTCTTCCGGGACCGGATCTTCCCGGTGCTGACGCCCCTGGCCGTCGACCCCGCGCACCCGTTCCCCTACATCTCCGGGCTCTCGCTGAACCTCGCCGTGGTGCTGCGCGACCCCAAGGCCGACAAGACGCACTTCGCCCGGGTCAAGGTGCCGCCCATCTTCGAGCGGTTCGTGCCGCTGGGCAACGCCCGGTTCGTGCCGCTGGAGGACGTCATCAGCGCCCACCTGAAGCGGCTCTTCCCCGGCATGGAGGTCGTCGAGACCCACACCTTCCGGGTCACCCGCAACGAGGACCTCGAGGTCGAGGAGGACGACGCCGAGAACCTGCTCGCCGCGCTCGAGAAGGAGCTGCTGCGCCGCCGGTTCGGCCCGCCGGTGCGCCTGGAGGTCGAGGAGTCGATCAGCACCGCCGTGCTCGAGCTGCTGATGGACGAGCTCGAGGTCACCCACGACGAGGTCTTCAAGCTGCCCGGTCCGCTCGACCTGCGCGGGCTGCACGGCATCGCCGACCTCTCGCACGAGGAGCTGAAGTACCCCACGTTCGTGCCGACCACGCACTCGTTCCTGGCCGAGGTCGAGTCGGCCGCGCCGGTCGACGTGTTCAAGGCCGCCCGCCGTCACGACGTGCTGCTGCACCACCCGTACGACTCCTTCGCCACCAGCGTGCAGCGCTTCATCGAGCAGGCCGCGGCCGATCCGCACGTGCTGGCGATCAAGCAGACGCTCTACCGCACGTCGGGCGACTCCCCGATCATCGACGCCCTCATCGACGCCGCCGACGTCGGCAAGCAGGTGCTGGTCCTGGTCGAGATCAAGGCCCGCTTCGACGAGCACGCCAACATCCGCTGGGCCCGCAAGCTCGAGCAGGCCGGCTGCCACGTCGTCTACGGGCAGGTGGGGCTGAAGACGCACTGCAAGCTGGCGCTGGTGGTGCGCGACGAGCCCGACGGCATCCGCCGCTACGTCCACCTCGGCACCGGGAACTACAACCCGAAGACCTCACGGATGTATGAGGACCTCGGCCTGATCACCACCAACACCGCCATCGCCGAGGACGTCGCCCATCTGTTCAACAACCTGTCCGGCTGGTCGCGCAACGCCACGTACGCCGAGCTGCTCGTCGCCCCGGACTCGGTGCGCAGCGGGCTGGTCGAGCGGATCTACCACGAGATCGAGCACCACCGCGCCGGGCGTGAGGCGCACATCCGGATCAAGGCGAACTCGGTCGTCGACGAGGCGATCATCGACGCGCTCTACCTGGCCTCCCGCGAGGGCGTCGAGGTGGAGCTGCTGGTGCGCGGCATCTGCGCGCTGCGGCCCGGGGTGCCGGGACTGTCCGAGAACATCCGGGTCCGCTCGGTGCTGGGCCGGTTCCTCGAGCACAGCCGCGTCTTCTGGTTCGCCAACGGCGGCGAGCACGAGGCCTGGATCGGCTCCGCCGACATGATGCACCGCAACCTGGACCGCCGCGTCGAGGTCCTCGTACGCCTGCCCGGCGAGGAGTCCCGCCAGCCGGTGACCGACCTGCTCGAGCTGGCCTTCGACGACGACACGTCGGCGTGGGAGCTGCACCGCGACGGGACCTGGACGCCCAACGACGGCGGCGTGCACCTGCAGGAGAGGCTGATCGAGAGCCAGCGGCGGCGGCGCGCCTGAACGACTGGTGTCGCGGCCGGACGCCGCGCCCCCTACGCTGGTCGACGTTTGCCATCCCGTCACCAGGAGTTCTCCGTGGGTCTGCGCCTTCGTCCGGTCAACGCGGAGTTCTACGACCTCTTCACCGAGGCCGCCGCCCACCTCGTCAGCGGCGTCGCCCTGGTCGCCGAGATGCTCTCGGAGTCGGCCGACAAGGAGGACGTCGCGCAGCGGATGCGCGCGGCCGAGCACGCCGCCGACGAGACCACCCACGCGATCATCCGCAAGGTCAACGGCACCTTCGTGACGCCCTTCGACCGCGAGGACATCTACGCGCTGGCCTCCGGGCTCGACGACGTGATGGACGAGATGGACGAGGTCGTCGACATGATCCTGCTCTACCACGTGAAGTCGATGCCCGCCGAGGTGCTGGGCCAGGTCGAGGTGCTGCAGCAGTGCGCCGACCTGACGGCGGACGCGATGCCCCGGCTGCGGTCGATGCAGTCGCTCGAGGACTACTGGATCGAGGTCAACCGCCTGGAGAACGCCGGCGACAAGAACCACCGCCGGATCATGGCGCGGCTGTTCTCCGGCGAGTACAAGGCGCTCGAGGTGCTGAAGCTGAAGGACATCGTGGAGACCCTCGAGTCCGCGATCGACGCCTTCGAGACGGTCGCCAACACCGTGGAGCAGATCGCCGTCAAGGAGGGCTGAGGTGGTCCTCGGGATCGTCATCGCCGTCGTCGTCGTCGCGCTGGTCTTCGACTACACCAACGGCTTCCACGACGCGGCCAACGCCATCGCCACCTCGGTGTCGACCCGGGCGCTGACCCCGCGGATCGCCCTGGCGATGGCGGCGGTGATGAACTTCATCGGCGCGTTCCTGGGCCAGAAGGTCGCCCAGACCGTCGCCGAGGTGATCACCTTCCCCGACGACATGCTCGCCGCCGACCCGGTGCACGCGCTGGTGATCGTGATGGCCGGCCTGCTCGGGGCGATCACCTGGAACATGATCACCTGGTACTACGGCCTGCCCTCGTCGTCCTCCCACGCGCTGATCGGCGGCCTCGGTGGCGCCGCGATCGCCGGCGGGGTCGGCGTGAACTGGGACACCGTCATCAACAAGGTGCTGATCCCGATGGTGCTCTCGCCGCTCTTCGCGTTCGGCGCGGCCTTCGCGGTGATGATCGCCATCATGTGGCTCTTCAAGCGGGCCAACCCGCACCGGGCCCAGCGCCGCTTCCGGGTCGTGCAGACCGTCTCGGCGGCCGCGATGGCCCTTGGCCACGGACTGCAGGACGCGCAGAAGACGATGGGCGTGATCTTCCTGGCCCTGCTCGCCGGCGGGTACGTCGGCGCCGGTGACGACCTGCCGGTCTGGGTGATCTTCTCGGCCGCGGCCGCCATCTCGTTGGGCACCTACTCCGGCGGCTGGCGGATCATGCGCACCCTGGGGCGCCGGATCATCGCCCTCGACCCCTCCCGCGGCTTCGCCGCCGAGTCGGTCGCGGCGACGGTGCTCTACACCACGGCCTACGTCTACGAGGCCCCGATCTCGACCACCCACACCATCACCTCCGCCGTGATGGGCGTGGGCGCCACCAAGCGCCTCTCGGCCGTCCGCTGGGGCGTCGCCCGCTCCATCCTCACCGCCTGGGTGCTGACCTTCCCGATGGCCGCCGCCGCCGCCGCGCTCTGCTACTACGTGACCCACTTCTTCCTCCAGGTGCTGTAGGACGGTACGTCTGTGGGGTCGGGCCCGGCGTGTCGCCACACAGACGTGCCGTGCTGGGCTCAGCCGGCCCGGTAACGCAGCAGCCTCGCCCGCTGCGCCGGGCTCAACGCGCGTCGCTGGGTCACAGTCCCCGTGCGGACCCACCACGGGGGCGGGTCGGCGCACCACCCCGGAGCCTCACCGCGGTCCCGCGCCGCGAGCGCCCGGTCGTACGCCCGGCGCAGCCGGGTGACGAAGCCCAGCGGGCCCCGGTCCCCGGCAAGGGTCGTGACGTACTCGAGCCCGTGGTCGCGGAAGACGTCCTCGCGTCGCACGTCCTGCAGCCGCCGGCCGAGGTGGACCCTGCCGTCGTACTCCGCGACCACCCCGGCGACCGGGTCGAGCAGGTCCGGGGTGCCGAGGTGGCGACCGGAGCGGTCGAAGAGCGGAGCGTTGCACCGCGGCCGCGGGAACCCGGCTCCCACCCACGCGAGCCGGGCACGGCTCTCCTGCGGCGACCAGCTGTTCTCGTCGGCCAGGTCGAGGGCCTGTCGCAGGACGGGCGCGCCGACGCAGCGGCCGTGGCGGGCGAGGTGCTCGCGGAGCTCGGCGAGCGAGACCAGGTCGGTCCCGCAGGCCATGTCGACGCAGGCGACCGCATCGGCGAGGCGGGTGGTGCGCCGGCGCACCTCGAAGGAGACCGCGCCGTGCGGACGTACGAGGGGCACGCCGTCGTGGGTCGTCAGGTCGCCGGGAGCCGGCGCCTCCCGGCGTACCTCGACGCCCGCCGGCGCCCGGATCCGCCCGGCCGGGGCGACCACCGGCACCGGGTCGTGGGCGCCGGCGGCCGTCCTGCCGTCGAACCACCGGCTCGCCGACCACCACCGCAGCGCCGCCCAGCCGGTGACACCGCCACCGTCGGGCACCAGGACCGACGTCTCCAGGATGCGCTGCTCGGGGTGCGTGCCGTCGACGTCGGCGGGCACGTAGAAGCCCCACGACGAGCGGCGCCACTCCCGGCCGCGCGTCTGCTCCGGGGTCGGCCCGGCGCGCCCGTCCGGGTCGCGGCGCACCGGCCGGACGAGCCCGGGTCGGTCGACGTCGTCCACCCGGACACCCTGTCCCGGGCCGCCCTCCGCGTGTCGTGGTCAGCCGCGCCGCCGGGGACGGTGGTGCAGGACGGCACGGCTGTGGGCACCTCCGGGCTCGTCCGGCCCACAGCCGTACCGTTCTGTCCCGTGGCCTTCATCGACGCGCACCGATAACGTCGCCGCGTGAGCTCGTCCGCGCCGCTTCCGGGGGTGCTCGGCGACGGGGCGCTGCGGCGGGTGGTGTCGGTCCTCTGCGTGACCGAGATCGTGAGCTGGGGGGTGCTCTACTACGCGTTCCCCGTGCTCGCCGCCGGGATCGTCGCCGACACCGGGTGGTCGCTGCCGTCAGTCGTGGCCGCCTTCTCGGCCGGTCAGGTGACCGCCGCCGTCGCCGGCATCCCGGTCGGGCGCGCGATGGACGCCATCGGGCCCAGGGTCGTGATGACGTCCGGGTCGGTCCTGGCCGTGCCGGCGACCTGCGGCATCGCCCTCGCACCCACCTACGCGACGTTCCTCCTCGCCTGGGTCGTCGCCGGCGTCGCGATGTCGGGGGTCCTGTACGCCCCCTCGTTCGCCGCGGTGACGGGGTGGGCCGGGCCGGACCACCTGCGCAGGGTGCGCGGCCTGACCGCGATCACCCTCGTCGCGGGTCTGGCCAGCACGGTGTTCGCTCCCCTGACCGCAGCCCTGGCCGACCCGCTGGGCTGGCGCGCGACGTACCTCGTGCTGGCCGTGGTCCTGCTGGTCGTCACGGTCCCCGCCCACGCGGTCGGCCTGCGCCACGGGTGGGCGCCCGAGCGGCTCACCGACCCGTCGGCCCGCGCCGCCGACGACGCCGCCCGCCGCCGCCCGTTCCTCGTGCTCGCCGTGGCGTTCGGCCTGGTCTCGTTCACGGTCTACGCCGTCCTGGTCAACCTGGTCCCGCTCCTGGTCGAGCGGGGCGTCGGCCTGGACGCGGCGGCCGTGGTGCTCGGCGTCGGCGGGGTCGGGCAGGTCACCGGGCGGCTCTTCTACGCGCGGCTCGCCGCGCGCACGCGGCTCGTACCCCGCACGTGCGCCGTCTTCGGGCTGGTCGCGGTCACGACCCTGTCCTTCACCGTGGTGAGCGGACCGGTGGCCGTCCTCGCCCTGATCTCCTTCGTGGCCGGCGCCGCACGCGGCGTCGAGACCCTGCTCCAGGCGACCGCGGTCGGCGACCGGTGGGGCGTGGCCGACTTCGGACGCCACCACGGGCTGCTCACCGCACCGGTGATGCTCGCGGCCGCCGTCGCGCCCTGGGCCGGGGCCGCGCTCGCCGGGCTGGTCGGCGGCTACGCCACGGCCTTCGCGGCACTGGCGACCCTCTCGGTGGTCGCCTGTGTGCTGGTGCCACTCACGGTCGAGCGCACCCCGTCGCGCTGACGGGACGCGCCCCGGACCCGCAGGATCAGCCGAAGCGGCCCGAGATGTAGGCCTCGGTGGCGTCCTCGTCGGGGTTGGAGAACATCTTGGTGGTGGAGTTGAACTCGACCAGCTGGCCGGGCTCGCCGGTGGCCTTGAGGTTGAAGAAGCCGGTCTCGTCGGAGACGCGCGCGGCCTGCTGCATGTTGTGGGTCACGATCACGATCGTGTAGTCCGTCTTCAGCTCGTGGATCAGGTCCTCGATGGCCGACGTCGAGATCGGGTCGAGCGCCGAGCACGGCTCGTCCATCAGCAGCACCTGCGGCTCGACCGCGATCGCACGGGCGATGCAGAGACGCTGCTGCTGGCCGCCGGAGAGGCCCATCCCCGGCTTGTTGAGCCGGTCCTTGACCTCGGTCCAGAGGTTGGCGCCCTTGAGCGACTTCTCCACGATGCCGTCGGCCTCGGACTTCTTCATCTTCTTGGCGTTGAGCTTGTTGCCGGCCAGGACGTTGTCGTAGATCGACATGGTCGGGAACGGGTTGGGCCGCTGGAAGACCATCCCGATCTGGCGGCGCACGGCCACCGGGTCGACGCTGGGGTCGTAGAGCGACTGGCCGTCCACGACGACCTTGCCCTCGACGCGGGCGCCGGGGATGACCTCGTGCATCCGGTTCAGGGTGCGCAGCATGGTCGACTTGCCGCAGCCCGAGGGGCCGATGAACGCGGTCACCTGGCGGGCCTTGACCGTCATGTTCACGTTCTGCACGGCGAGGAAGTCGCCGTAGTAGATGTTGACGTCGGAGATGTCGATGCTCTTGGCCATGGTTCTCAGGGTCCTCGGTGGCAGGTCGGGCCGGTCAGCGGCCGGTCTTGGGGGCGAAGATGGTGCCGACCACGCGGGCCAGCAGGTTGAGCGACATCACGATGACGATCAGCACCAGCGCCGCACCCCAGGCTCGTTCGAGCTGGAAGGGCACGTACTCCATCAGACCACCCCGGGTGGCCTCGGCGAAGATCAGCACCGGGAGCGTGGCCATCGCGCCGTCGAAGGGGTTGAAGTTCGTGGCGCGGAAGGTGCCCACGATCAGCAGCAGGGGCGCGGTCTCACCGGCGACCCGGGCCACGGCCAGCGTGGCGCCGGTGATGATCCCGCCGAGCGCGGTCGGCAGCACCACCTTGGTGATCGTGCGCCACTTCGGCACGCCCAGGGCGTACGCCCCCTCGCGCAGCTCGTCGTCGACCAGCTTGAGCATCTCCTCGGTGGAGCGCACCACGATCGGGATCATCAGCACGCTGAGTGCGACCGAGCCGCCGACGGCCATCCGGACGCCGGGACCGAAGATCAGGGTGAACAGCGCCAGCGCGAACAGCCCGGCCACGATGGAGGGGATGCCGGTCATCACGTCGACCAGGAAGGTGAGCAGCCGCGAGAGGCGGTTGTTCTTGCCGTACTCGACCAGATAGATCGCGGCCATCACGCCCACGGGCACCGAGATCACGGTGGCGATCAGCGTGACGATCAGGGTGCCCATGATCGCGTGGTAGATGCCCCCGCCCTCACCCAGCACCCCGGACTGCGACGCCGTGAAGAAGGTGGCGTTCAACGCCGGCGCGCCCCGGCTGACGACCTCCCAGAGCACCGCCGCCAGCGGCAGCATCGCGATCGCGAAGGTCGACCACACCACCGTGGTCACCAGGCGGTCGGTGCCGGTGCGCGAGCCCTCGACAGCAGTGGACCAGGCCGGCAGCGCGATCAGCAGGATGATCCAGCCGACGACGACGATCGCGGCCGGGCCCCAGCCGAGCAGCAGCCCGGCGAGGGCGGCGAGACCGAAGGACACCACGGCGGCGAGGGCCGGGGCCCAGCCGGGCAGCTGCGGCTTGGTCATGGAGACGGGCTCGCTCGCCCGGTCACCAGGGCTGGGCGGGCGTGTCTCGGTGGTCTGGGCCATGCGGCTCACCCCTTGGACTGACCGCGGGCGGCAAGCCAGCGACCGAGGAAGTTGACGGCGAAGGTGACGACGAAGAGGACCAGGCCACCCGCGATGAGGACGTTGGTCTTGATGCCCGACGAGTTCGCGTAGTTCAGCGCGATGCTCGCCGCGATCGTCGAGGGGTTCTGCGAGGAGATCAGGTTGATCGTGATGACGCCGCTGGCCGAGAGCACCAGGGCGACCGCCATGGTCTCACCCAGCGCACGACCGAGCCCGAGCATCACCGCGGAGGTGACCCCGGAGCGGGAGTAGGGGAAGACCGCCATCTTGATCATCTCCCAGCGGGTGGCCCCGAGGGCCAGCGCGGCCTCCTTGTGCATCGTCGGGGTCTGCGCGAAGACCTCGCGGCACAGCGCGGTGATGATCGGCAGGGCCATCACGGCCAGCACGATCCCGGCGGTCAGGATGGTCCGGCCGGTGGTGACCGGCCCCGCGAAGAGCGGGATCCAGCCCAGGTTGTCGGCCAGCCACTGGTAGATCGGGAACACCCAGCCCTGCAGCGTCTCCCGGCCCCACAGGCCGTACACGACGCTGGGCACCGCGGCGAGCAGGTCGATCACGTAGCCCAGCAGCCGGGCGAAACGCGGCGGGGCGTACACGCTGATGAAGAGCGCCACCCCGATCGCCAACGGCGTGGCGATGACCAGCGCGATGATCGCCGCGAGGACGGTGCCGTAGAGCAGCGGCCAGATGTAGAGCACGATGTTGTCGCGCCCGTACGCGTCCTCCCCGCTGGCCCCGATCGCGGGGATGCTCTGCAGCAGCAGGAAGATCGCCACGCCGGCCAGGGCCAGCATGATGAAGAGCCCGGAGCCCTTGGCGAGCCCGGCGAAGATCAGGTCGCCGCGCCGCGACACGCCACCCAGCTCGGGTTCGCGCGGTTCGGCTCGCTGTTTCTCGGTGGTGGACACCTGGCCCCCTGGTCGGTGGTGCAGTCACGTGGTTTCGGTGGTGCTGAGTGTGTCACCGCCGCCCGAGGGCGGTGACGCACTGCGAGGGTCCCGGCCGCCGGGCGGCGGAGCGGGACCCTCGCAGGGTCGGGCTGGTGGTGTCAGCTGCTGGCGGAGATCTGGTCCACGATCGCCAGCGCCTCCTCCTGGAGCCCGGACTCCAGCGGCGCGGCACCGGCCTCGTCCGCGCCCTGCTGCTGACCCTCGGGACCGATGATGTACTCGAGGTAGGTCTTGACGACGTCGGCCTCCATCTGGTCCTCGTAGGTCGGGCACGCGATCATGTACGAGGTCAGCACGATCGGGTACGCGTTCTCCTCCTCGGTGAGGTAGTCGAGGTCGTAGATCAGCTGGTTCTCCTCGGCCGAGTCCGCCAGCGGGGAGACCGCGAGGATGTTGGCGGCCGCCTCGGGGGACGGCTCGACGAACTCCCCGCCCACCTGGATGCTGGCGGTGCCGAGGTCGCCGGCCTGGCTGGCGTCGGCGTAGCCGATCGAGTTCTGGCCGTCGGTGACCGCGGAGACCACGCCGGAGGTGCCCTGGGCGCCCTCCCCGCCGAACGCGCGGGGCCAGACCTCGAGCTCACCCTCGGTCCAGACGTCCTCGGCGGCGACCGAGAGGTAGTTGGTGAAGTTGCCGGTGGTGCCGGACTCGTCGGAGCGGTGCACCGGGTTGATCGGCTCGCTCGGCAGGTCGGCGTCGGGGTTCTCCTCGGCGATGGCCGGGTCGTCCCACTGGCTGATCTCGCCGGTGAAGATCCCGGCGAGGGTGGCGGGGGTCAGGTCGAGCTCGTCGACGCCGTCGACGTTGAAGATGATCGCGATCGGGCTGACGTAGCTCGGGATCTCGATCGGGGCCTCGCCGCCGCACCGCTCCGTGGCCGCGGTCAGCTCCTCGCCCTCGAGGTAGGTGTCGGACCCACCCATGAGGTAGGCGCCGGAGATGAAGTTCTCGCGGCCACCGCCGGAGCCGACCGGCTCGTAGGTCATCGTGACGTCGGGGGCCATCTCGGTGAAACCGGTGGTCCAGGCGAGCTGGGCGGCCTCCTGCGTGGAGGCACCGCCGATCGTGTACTGGCCGGAGAGCTCGGCGGCCTCCTCACCGCCACCGGACGCGGTGTCGGACTCGTTGGACGCGCTGCAGGCCGAGAGGGCGAGCGCGAGCGTGGCGACGCCAGGGAGGACGGCGCGGCGCAGGGAAGTGATCGTCACTTCGTGACTCCTGAAGAGAGATGAGGCTGGTGTCTCGGACGACGCAGACGCTAGGGAAGCGAGGTGACCCGATCGGGGGCCGACGGTGAACGAGGGGTGAACGCGCCCGGACGGTTGGTGGGCGGGGCGGCGGCCGGACGACGTACGGCGGGTGAACGACCCCGGGAACGGGACCATCGACCCAGGCCAGCGGGGTAGGAGGACCCGTTCAGCCGACGCCCTGGACCTCGTGCGCGACCACGTCGCCCTTGCGGGTGTGGGCGACCACCATCTGCCCGGGAGCCAGCTGCGGGTCCTTGAGCCCGAGCTCGCGCAGCAGCTGCGGGAGCACCGGGCGGTGGGAGCAGATGACGGTCCCGACGCCGTCGGCCGCGGCCTCGCGCGCCGCGGCGACCACCCGGCGTACGGAGGCCTTGGTGTGCCCCTCCTCGCTGATCTCGTCGGTGGCCTCGACCTCCCAGCCGGTCGTGTCGGAGAAGGGCGTCACGGTCTGCAGGCAGCGGGTGCTGGAGGAGGTGACGACGCGGGTGACCGCGTAGGCCGACAGGACCGGGACCAGCCGCTCGGCCTGCAGGGTGCCCAGCGCGAGCAGGGGGCGCTGGCGGTCGTCCTTGCGCCAGGCCTTGCGGGAGCGCGCCTTGCCGTGGCGCAGCACCATGATCGGCGCGGTACGCCGCCTCAGCCCGGTCGCCTGGGCCAGCGTCGTGCGGTCGTGGGGGTAGGTCAGCAGGCCCTCGGCCTTGTCGAGGTCGACCCAGGCGACCTCGTCGATCTCGCGGTTCGCGGCGTAGGTCGCGACGTCGTCGTCGCCCACGGCGCGCCCGGTCCAGTAGGAGACGACCTTCGGCCGCCCGCCCGCGATCGGGTAGCGCTGGTCGGCCAGCTGGGGGCCGAGCCGGACGTGCAGCCCGGTCTCCTCCCAGGCCTCGCGCACGGCGGTGGCGGTGACGTGCTCGCCGGGGTCCACCTTGCCCTTGGGGAAGGACCAGTCGTCGTAGCGCGGGCGGTGGACCACCAGCACCTGTCGGCCCGCGCGGAACGCCACGACGCCGGCGGCGAGGACGGCGCGGGGGGGCGTGCTGACCATGGGGTTAGTCTCACATCTCCGGGCGACCAGGAGGAGAACCGTGGGGGACGACCTCGGCCGGGCGCGGCTGCTGCTGGTCCTCGGCGTGCTCCTGACGCTCACGGCGGCCGCCGTCGTGGTGGGGGCGGTACGCGGGACCCTGCCCCGCCTCGCCGACGTTCCCGGGCTCTCCGCGCTGCCCGGGGTCGGGCCCGGCTCCACGCTCGAGCAGGCGGTCGCGATGGCCCCCGCGGACGCCGTGCGCTTCTCCTGGACCGACTGGGCGGGGGTGCGCGAGGAGCTCGACCTGGACCCGCCGACCAACCCGTCGACCCGTGACGTCGAGGAGCTCCTCGACGCCGCCTTCGACGCCGACCTGTCGGCCACCACCGCGCTCGGCGAGTCCGCGGTGACCTCCCAGGCCGCGCTCGGCTTCTCCCCCGCGACCCTGTCGTGGGAGCTGTTCAGCCAGGGCGAGGAGGGGGCGCTGGTCACGATGGGCCTGTCCGACGAGTCCGACGCCGCACTGGTCGAGGACCGGCTGCGCCAGGCCGGCTTCACCCCGCCCGAGGACGCGACCGGCGTGTGGCGCGGCGGCCCGGACGTGCTCGCCACGCTCGGGCAGCTCTCCCCCGAGCTGTCCTTCGTGGCGGTCGACACCGAGGAGCTCGTCGTGCGCACCAGCGACGCCTCGGCCTACCTGCAGCGGGCGGTCGACACCGACCCGCCCGAGCCCGCGCAGGGTGTGGCGGACGCGGTGGGGGCGCTGGCCGACGCCGGCCCGCCGCTCGCGGCCGCGGTCTACGACAGCGCCGTGGCGTGCGAGTCCCTGGCGATGGCGTCGGCCGACGAGGCCGCGCAGGAGCAGGCCCGGACGCTGCTCGCCGCCGCCGGCCCGGTCAACCCGCTCGCCGGCTTCGGCCTGGGCGTCCAGCCCGGTGGCGACGCGACCGCGGCGCTGGCCTTCGAGACCGACGACCAGGCCCGGGAGAACGCCGACACCCGCGTGCGGCTGGCCTCCGGCCCGGCGCCCGGCCAGGGCGGTGACTTCGCCGACCGCTTCACGCTCGGCACCACCGCGGCCGAGGGGCGGGTCGTGACGATGGAGCTGGTGCCGACGGAGGACGCGCGCGTGCTCTCCGACCTGTCGTCCGGGCCGGTGCTGTTCGCGACCTGCTGAGGCCCGGCCATCCGGGGACAGTCCCTGGCTGCGGCTCGGCGGCGGCCTGGGGGGCGGGGGCGGTCAGCGGAAGCGGCGGAGACGGAGGCTGTTGGTGACCACGAAGACCGACGACAGTGCCATCGCCAGGCCCGCGATCATCGGGTTGAGCAGCCCGGCGGCGGCCACCGGCAGCGCGGCGACGTTGTAGGCGAAGGCCCAGAACAGGTTGCCCCGGATGGTGGCCAGGGTCCGGCGGGACAGGCGTACGGCGTCGGCCGCCAGGCGCAGGTCGCCGCGCACCAGCGTGAGGTCGGCGGCCTGGATGGCGACGTCGGTGCCGGTGCCCAGCGCGATCCCGAGGTCGGCCTGGGCCAGCGCGGCCGCGTCGTTGACCCCGTCGCCGACCATCGCCACCACGTGGCCCTGCTCCTGGAGGCGGCGGACGGCGGCGAGCTTCTCGGCCGGCAGCACCTCGGCGACCACGCCCGCGCCGTCGGGGCCCGGCTCGATCCCGACCTCGGCGGCCACGGCGCGCGCGGCGCGGGCGTGGTCGCCGGTCAGCAGCATCGGGCGCAGCCCGAGCCCGCGCAGCGACGCGACCGCCTCGGCGGCACCGTCCTTCACGGTGTCGGCCACCACGAGGACGCCGCGCGCGCGGTCGTCCCAGGCGGCCACGACGGCCGTACGCCCGGCCGCCTCCGCCTCCTCGACGGCCGTCAGCAGCGCGGCGGGGAGCTCGACGCCGCGCTCGGCGAGCAGCCGCGGCCGGCCGACCACGACGGCACGGCCCTCGACGACGCCCTCGACCCCGAGGCCCTCCAGGGAGGTGAAGTCGGTGACCGGCGGGAGCAGGTCGCGCGCTCCTCGGGACGCCTCGTCGCCCGGCGCAGCGGCGATCGCGCGGGCGACCGGGTGCTCGGAGGCCGCCTCGACGGCGGCGGCGAGCCGGCGTACGTCGTCGACCCGCTCCCCCGGCGCGGCGACGACGTCGACCAGGCTCATCACGCCGGTGGTGACGGTGCCGGTCTTGTCGAGCACGACGGTGTCGACGCGGCGGGTGCTCTCGAGCACCTCGGGCCCGCGGATCAGGATCCCGAGCTGGGCCCCGCGCCCGGTGCCGACCAGCAGCGCGGTCGGCGTGGCCAGCCCCAGCGCGCAGGGGCAGGCGATGATCAGCACCGCGACGGCCGCGGTCGCGGCCTCGGTGGCGCTCCCGCCGAGCAGCAGCCAGCCGGCCAGGGTGAGCACGGCCAGCACGAGCACGGCGGGGACGAAGACGCCGGCGACGCGGTCGGCGAGGCGCTGCACGTCGGCCTTGCCGGACTGCGCCTGCTCGACGAGCCGGGCCATCTGCGCCAGCTGGGTGTCGGCGCCGACCCGGGTGGCGCGGACGACCAGTCGCCCGCTGGTGCTGATCGTGCCGCCGACCACGGCGTCGCCGGGGACGACCTCGACCGGCACCGGCTCGCCGGTGACCAGCGAGGCGTCCACCGCGGAGCGGCCCTCGACGACCTCGCCGTCGGTGGCGACCTTCTCGCCGGGGCGCACCACGAAGCGGGTGCCGCGCGCCAGCCGGTCGGTGGGGACCCGGTGCTCGACGCCGTGCTCGTCGAGGACGGCGACGTCCTTGGCGCCGAGGTCGAGCAGGGCCCGCAGCGCGGCCCCGGCCCGGCGCTTGGCGCGCTTCTCGACGTAGCGCCCGGCGAGGAGGAACGCGGTGACGGCGGTGGCGACCTCGAGGTAGACGTTGCCCAGCCCGTCCGAGCCGGCCGCGGTCAGCGAGAACCCGTGCGTCATCCCGATCTCGCCGGCGGTGCCGACCGTCAGCGCGACCAGCGACCAGACGGTGGCGGCGAGGACGCCGACCGAGACGAGGGTGTCCATGGTGGCGGCGCCGTGACGGGCGTTGACGGCGGCCGCGCGGTGGAAGGGCCAGGCCGCCCAGGTGACCACCGGCGCGGCGAGCACCAGCGAGAGCCACTGCCAGCCCGGGAGCTGGGCGGGCGGCGCCATCGCCATCACCACGACCGGCAGCGCCAGGACCGAGGCCACGACGAGGCGCCGGCGGAGCAGGGCCAGCTCCGCGTCGGCGGCGAGGTCGGCGACGGCGTCCGCCCCGTCCTGCTCGCCGGGCGGCGGGGGCAGCATCGCGGCGTAGCCCGCGGCGGCCACGGTGTCGAGCAGCAGCTGCGGGTCGACGTCGACGCGGTGGCGCACGGTGGCCTTCTCGGTCGCGTAGTTGACCGTCGCCTCGACCCCGTCGAGCTTCGTGAGCTTCCGCTCGATCCGGTTCGCGCACGAGGCGCAGGTCATCCCGGTGATGGCCAGCTCGAGCTCGGGGTCGGCGGTGCTCATGCCAGGACGTACCCGGCCTCGGTCACGGCCTGCTCGACCTGCGACCGCTCGAGCGGGGCATCGCTGGTGACGACGACGCGGCCGCTGTCGAGGGTGACGGCGACGTCGGTGACGGTCGGGATCTCGGAGACCTCCTCGGTGACCGAGGCGACGCAGTGCTCGCAGGTCATGCCGGTGACGGTCCACTCGCTGGTGCGGGTCATCTAACGCTCCTCGGGATGGGGGTCGTGCGGGTCAGGACTTCACCAGCCGGGTGATGGCGGCGACGGCCTCGTCGACCTTCGCGCGCGCGGCGTCGTCGTCACCGGCGCGGGCGGCGTCGACGACGCAGTGGTGGAGGTGCTCGGAGAGCAGGCCGAGGGAGAACGCCTCGAGGGCCTTGGTCATCGCTGAGACCTGGGTCAGCACGTCGATGCAGTACGTCTCCTCCTCGACCATGCGCTGCAGACCGCGGGCCTGGCCCTCGATGCGGCGCAGCCGCTTGAGGTAGGCGTCCTTGTCGTGGAGGTAGCCGTGCTGGTGCTCGTCCATGCCTCCAGTGTACCCCCTAGGGGTATGGGAGCGGGTGCGCCGAGGGCAGGTCGCGCTCAGGCGTCGGGGTCGTCCTCGGCCGACTCGACGCCGAGGACGGCGTCGATCTCGGCGGTCGAGAGGTGCTCCTCGGACTCGCTGGCCGCGATGATCAGGTTGGTCGTGAGCTCGACCTCACCGAGGAGGTCGACGTCCTCGAGCGTCACGTCGAACTGGTCGTACACGCCGAACCTCCCTCGCGGTAGTTGAAACATTCCCGACACCGTACGGCCAAATCCGGCCCCTGCCACGGCAACACGGCGTCACGGGCCTCCGAACACACCGATCAAGGAGGTTGGTCCCGGTCCGGACCACCGGATCCGTCGCCCCCAGGCACGGGGAGGGGGGAAATGGCACGAGGCCCCACCCGATGGGTGGGGCCTCGCGTCGACCTGGGGTCGAGTCGTCGTCAGACGGGGCGGACGTTCTCCGCCTGCGGGCCCTTGGGGCCCTGGGTGACGTCGAACTCGACGCGCTGGTTCTCGTCCAGGGACTTGTAGCCCTGGGTCTGAATCGCCGAGTAGTGCACGAAGACGTCGTCGCCGCCGTCCTCCTGCGCAATGAAGCCGAAACCCTTCTCGGCGTTGAACCACTTCACGGTGCCCTGAGCCATATGCTCGATACTCCTTAGTCGGGGCGAGAGCCGCCACTTCGGCGGCCCGCATCAGATGCGGGTGACACGTCGCTCCGACCCGTGGAGAACCACGAAGCAGAAACGCCGTTGGATCACAAACTCCGCAGGCGTCAGACCAGCTGGAACTTTGCACCTCATGCACGGCCGACACTACCAACCTTGGCGCCCGATGCCACGTCCCGGGACAACTTGTTGTGGATCGGGCCCCAGAACCACCCCGCGGGAGGCCCCCCACGACCTCCTGCGGGGCGGATCGTCGCAGGTCAGGGCTGGAGGACGACCTTGCAGGCGCCGTCCTGCTTCTTCTGGAAGATCTCGTAGCCGTGGGCCGCGTCCTCCAGCGGGACGACGTGCGTGGCGAAGTCGTCGACACCCAGCGGGTCCGCGTCGGTGAGCAGCGGCAGGATCTCCGGCGCCCAGTGGCGCACGTTGGCCTGGCCCATCCGCAGCTGGACCTGCTTGTCGAACATCTGCACCATCGGCATCGGGTCGGCGGCGCCGCCGTAGACGCCGATCACCGAGACGGTCCCGCCGCGGCGCACGACGTCGAAGGACGCGTGCAGCGCCGCGAGCCGGTCCACGCCGGCGGTCTTCATCATCGGCGCGGAGACGGCCTCGGGCAGGAAGCCGACCAGGCGCTGGACGGCCTTGGCCGCGGGCGAGCCGTGGGCCTCCATGCCGACGGCGTCGATCACGGAGTCGCCGCCGCGCCCGGCGGTCATCTCGCGCACGGCCGCACCGAGGTCGTCGACCTCGCGCAGGTCGATGGTCTCCGCGCCACGGGCGCGCACCCGGGCCAGCCGCTCGGGGACGAGGTCGACGGTGATCACCCGGAGGCCGCGGTGCAGCGCGATCCGGGTGGCCATGTCGCCGATCGGACCGGCCCCCATCACGACCAGGGTCCCGCCGTCGGGGACCGCGGCGTACTCGACGGCCTGCCACGCGGTGGGCAGCACGTCGGAGAGGTACAGGAACCGCGCGTCGGGCGGGCCCTCGGGCACGACCATGGCGTTGGCCGAGGCCAGCGGGGCGCGCAGGTACTCGGCCTGCCCGCCGGCCACCTCGCCGTACAGCTTGGAGAAGCCGTAGAGGGCGGCGCCGGTGCCCTGCTCGCGCACCTGGGTGGTCTCGCACTGCGTCTGGAGCCCGCGGTCGCACATCCAGCAGCTGCCGCAGGAGATCTGGAACGGCAGCACGACCCGGTCACCGACCCGCAGGTCGCCGGGCTCGGAGCCGAGCTCCTGGACGATCCCCATCGGCTCGTGGCCCAGGACGTTGCCCTGGCCCATGAACGGCGCCAGCGTCTCGTAGAGGTGCAGGTCGGACCCGCACACCCCGGACGAGGTGATCTTGATGATCGCGTCGGTCGGCTGCTCGATCCGCGGGTCGGGCACGTCCTCCACCCGTACGTCGCGCACTCCCTGCCAGGTCACTGCTCTCATCGTCGTCTCCTCCGCGTGGTGCTCGTCCCGGCCGGGCGGTCCCGCGCGGCCGGACCCTCGACGCTAGGCGGGGCCACGGGGTCGGGATTACACCCGGCGAGGGGACGGGGCGCCGGCACGACGTGGGCCCGGTCACGGACGGATCCGGGACCACGGTCCGGGTGAGGCGGGGCCGAAAGACCCTGACCCACCCCTCTGACGACCCGTAGTGTCGTGCTCAGCCCGCCGATGAACGATCACCTGCGCGGTCACACAGTGCCGGTCCACCGGCCGTCAGGCCCGGGTGAATCATCACCGGACCGGCCCGACCAACGCCCCCGTGTCCCTTGGACCCGGGGGCGTCGTGCGTCCGGGCTCGCGGGGGTGCTGTCGGTCTGGCGCAATTGCGAGGTTGCGACGCATTACTGGTGGGTAACCCTGCCGCAACTCTGCAATTGCGCAGTTACGACCGACCCCCGGACCGCGCCACCCGCACCCCGGCCGTCAGCGCGCGGTGGTCGCTGCCGCCGAGCACGTGCGTGCGCCCCGGGTCGTCGCCGGGCTCCCCCGTCGCGCCGGTCCCGCCGGCGTCGAGCAGGACGTGGTCGAG
>JBBSKO010000015.1:0-18441 GCA_038256225.1 Propionibacteriales bacterium
ACCGAGCTGACCGCCGCCCAGGCCATGCGCCTGGCGTGCGAGGCCCGGATCATCCCCGTCGTCCTCGGCGGCAAGGGCGAGGTCCTGCACCAAGGACGCGCGAAGCGGGCGTTCACCGCGGCCCAGACCTACGCGATGCACGCCCGCGACACCCACTGCACCGCCACAGGGTGCGACTGGCCCCCCGGGCTCTGCCACGCACACCACGACACGATGTTCTCGAAGGGCGGCAAAACAGACATCGAGGACGGACGCCTCCTCTGTCCCCACCACCACGCCAGAGCACACGACCCCACCTACAACATGACGATCCACGCCGACAACAAGGTCACCTTCCACCGACGGACCTAGGCCGACTACGGTCTCGAGACGCTCGCTTCGCTCGCTCCTCGACCACCGGGGCATCCACCTGTCCGCAACCGTCACCTCGGCGCGGGCGTCATCTCGGCTAGACGCGGGCGCCGTCGTCGTACGGGTCCCGCGGCTCGCGCGGCATCTTCCAGACCAGGTAGACGAACCCGGCGATGAACGCGGCGACCAGCGCCAGCGCGACGAAGGTCGGCAGCGCCAGGCCGAGCAGGAGCGAGACCAGCAGCACGGCGGGGGCGCCGATCACGCCGGCCCAGGCCGCGCGGCGGTCCGCGGTGGTCGGCGGCATCGGAGGCGGGGGAGGCGGCACGAACGGGGCGTCCGGGGCCTTGGCCAGGTCGGCGTCGGGGTCGCCGGGGCGGGGGGTCGGGTCGCCGACCTCGCCGGCTCGGGGCGCCGGGCGGTCGAACGGCTCGAAGAGACGGCGCAGGCGGGCCGGGTCGGTGCCTGCGGGGTGCTGCTCGGAGCCCGGCGGCCGGGTCGGGCCGGGCTCGTCGAGCGTGGCGCGGTCGCCGAAGTTGGCCACGATCGAGGCCCATGCGGCGTCGTCGTCGGGCGGGCCGGCCGGGGCCGATCCGGCGTCGGGACCAGCGTGGGGAGCAGCGTCGGGACCGGCCTCCGGACCGCCGCTCGTGCCGTCCACCGTGCCGTCCACCGGGTCGTTCGCGTCGGTGGGCTCCTCCGGAGCCGCTCCGGGGTCCTGCGTACCGCCAGCCACGGTGCGAGGCTACGCGACCCACGGGCGGCCCGGGCCCGCGCCCGCTCCGCACCGGTGCCCCAGGCGTCCTCCAGGCACTAGGGTGAGCCCGCTGGACGCCGGACCGGGCCGACGCCGCGCAGACGAGGGAGAGGTGTCGGCTTGTTCTACTGGTTCCTGAAGTGGATCGCGATCGGGCCGCTGCTCCGCATCGTCTTCCGCCCGCAGTCCGTGGGCCTCGAGCACGTGCCGACCGAGGGCGCCGCCATCCTGGCCAGCAACCACCTGTCCTACGCCGACTGGCTCTTCATGCCCAACGCCCTGCCGCGGCGGGTCAGCTTCGTGGCCAAGGCGGAGTACTTCACCGGCCACGGGGTCAAGGGCTGGCTCCAGAAGACCTTCTTCTCCGGGGCCGGTCAGATCCCGATCGACCGCGGAGGCCGGGACGCCGCCGAGGGCGCGATGCTCTCCGCGAGGAGGGTGCTGGAGCGGGGGGAGCTGTTCGGGATCTACCCCGAGGGCACCCGCTCGCACGACGGCCGCCTCTACCGCGGCAAGACCGGCGTCGCACGGCTGACCCTGGAGGCCGGCGTGCCGGTGATCCCGGTGGCGGTCGTCGGCACCGACACCGTCGCGCCCCCGGGCAAGAAGTTCGGCGCGATCACCCGCCCCGTCGTCCGCTTCGGCGCCCCGCTGGACTTCTCCCGCTACGCCGGGATGGAGAACGACCGCTACATCCTGCGCTCGATCACCGACGAGATCATGTACGAGATCATGCGCCTGTCCGGGCAGGAGTACGTCGACCAGTACGCCGCCCGCGCCAAGGAGCTCGCGAAGGAGCAGTCCCGGGCCAAGGACCGCGCCGCCGGCTCCGCCGACGTCGCCTCCGGGCAGCGCAAGGCGTCCTGACGCCGATGGCCGCCACCCGGGCCGCCCGGGCCGCCGGGGCCGACGCGGTCGAGGGCAGGCTGCTGCGGGCGCTGGCCGGGCTCCGGCTCGTGGTGCTGCTCAACGCCTGGGGCGTGGGCCTGTGGACCCTCGACGGCGCCGAGCGACCCGCCGGCGTGGTCGCCTGCCTGGTGCTGATGACGGTGTGGACGGGCGTCGCGACCTGGGGGTACGCCTCCCCGGCCCGCCGGGGCCCGGTCCTGCTCGGCCTGGACCTGGCGGTCGCCCTCGGCGTCCTGCTGGCCGGGCCGTGGGTCAAGGGCCCCGAGCTGGTCGCCACCGTGCCCGGCTTCTGGATCATGGCCGTGCTGTTCGCCTGGGCGATCCACCTGCGCACCGTGGGCGGGCTGGTCGCCGGCGTCGTGCTGGCCGGCGTCGACCTGGCGCTGCGACCCGACGTGACCCTGACCGTCTACGGCAACGCGTTCCTGCTGGTCGTCGGCGGCCCCGTCGTCGGCTACCTCACCGGGTCGTTGCAGCAGATGGCCGACGAGCGTGACCGGGCCGAGCGGGCGGCGGCGACGGCCGCGGAGCGCGCCCGCCTGGCCCGTGCCGTGCACGACGGGACCCTGCAGGTGCTGGCGCTGGTGCAGCGGCGGGCCGGCGAGCTCGGCCCGCACGCCGCCGACCTGGGGCGGCTGGCCGGCGAGCAGGAGCGCGGGCTGCGTCGCCTGATCCGGGCGCAGGACGCGGTCGCGGCGGGCGGCCCGCCCGGTGCGGGCGGCGACGGGAGCCCGTACGGACCGGACGGCGCGCCCCTGGTCCCCGGGGAGCCGGTCGACGTGGCCGCCCTGCTGTCCTCCCTCGGCGCCCGCCCGGGGGTCGAGGTGGTCCTGCCGGGCGGGGCGGTCCCGGCCCCGTCGGTGACCGCCCACGAGCTGGTCGCGGCCGTGGTGGCCTGCCTCGACAACGTCGCCCGCCACGTCGGTGACGACGCCCGCGCCTGGGTGCTGCTCGAGGACCTCGGCGGCGAGGTCGCGGTGTCGGTGCGCGACGAGGGCCCCGGGATCGCCGAGGGACGCCTCGACGACGCCGTCGCGCAGGGCCGCCTCGGCGTGCGGGAGTCGGTGTGCGGCAGGGTGGCCGACCTGGGGGGCACCGCCACCCTGGACACCGGCCGCCACGGCACCACGTGGCGCCTCGCCGTACCCCGGGAGCACGCGTGACCATCCACACCACCCACCCGTTCGCCGCCGACCCCGACCCCGTACGCCGGCTGCGCGGCCGCCTGGCCTCCGGCGTCGCCCTGCTGACCAGCGGCGCCGGCGCCGACCGGGCGGGGCTCACTGTCACCTCGCTGGTCGTCGCCCACGGCGAGCCGGCCCGGGTGCTCGCCCTGGTCGATCCCGACTCCGACCTCGCCGACACCGTCGCCGACGTGGGCACGGCCGTCCTCCAGCTGCTCGGCTGGGCCGATCGTGACCTGGCGGAGGCCTTCGCCGGGGCCGCTCCGGCGCCCGGCGGCCTGTTCCGGCAGGCGGCCTTCGAGGACACCGCCTGGGGCCCGCGGCTGACCGGCGAGCGCACCTGGGCCGGGCTCCGGCTGGAGTCGACCGACGAGGTCGGGTGGTCGCGCCAGCTGCGACTGGTCGTCGAGGAGGTCGTGGCCGGGGACGCCGGTCCGGCGCCGCTGCTGCACCACCGCGGTCGCTACCGCCGCCTGGACGGGGAGACGTCGTGAACGCACCGGAGGAGCAGGCCGACCAGGCCGCGAAGGCCCTGCGGGTGATGGTCGTCGACGACCACCCGATGTGGCGCGACGCCGTCGAGCGCGACCTGGCCGCGGCCGGGTTCGACGTGGTCGCCGTCGCGGCCACCGGCGCCGAGGCGGTCGCCCGCTTCCCGGCGGCCCGTCCGCAGGTGGTGGTGCTGGACCTCCAGATCCCGCCGCCGTCCGGGGTCGAGGTGACCGGCCAGGTGCTCGCGCACGACCCGTCGGCGCGGGTGCTGATCCTCTCGGCGTCCGGCGAGCAGGACGACGTGCTCGCGGCGGTCAAGGCCGGCGCCACCGGCTACCTGGTGAAGTCGGCCTCGCGGGAGGAGCTCGTCGACGCCGTGCGACGGGTCGCTCGCGGCGAGGCGGTGTTCACCGCCGGGCTGGCCGGGCTGGTGCTGGGAGAGTACCGCCGGCTCTCGGAGCCCGCGGCCGGCCCCGAGCGCCCGCAGCTGACCGAGCGCGAGACCGAGGTGCTGCGGATGGTGGCGACCGGCCTGTCGGCCCGTCAGATCGCCGACCGCCTGGTGCTCTCCCACCGCACGGTGCAGAACCACGTCCAGAACACGCTGCGCAAGCTGCAGCTGCACAACCGGGTCGAGCTGACCCGGTGGGCGATCGAGCAGGGCCTGGACGGCGAGCCGGACGACCCGCGTGGCTGAGCCTGCGGCCGGTCCTGCGGCCGGTCCTACGGGGTGGCGGTGGCGTCGGGCCGGGCCGGACGACGCCGTGCTGCTGCGCGACCTCGAGCGGGCGGCGAACCTGGTGGCGCTGGCGCACGTGTTCCCACCGGCGAGGTACCCGTTCCCCGACGCCGTGGTCGAGCAGCGCTGGGTCACCGCGCTGCGGGAGCCCGGGGTCGTGGCGTGGCTCGCGGAGCGGGACGGCCCGGGCGAGGCGGAGCCGCTGGGGTTCGTGGCCCACGACGCCACGTGGGTGCGGCAGGTCGCCGTCCGGCCCGAGGCGTGGGGCACGGGCCTCGGCTCGGCGCTGCTGGACCGCGCCGTCGACGGCGTCCGTGCTGGCGGGGGCGAGCCACGGCTGTGGTGCCTGCGGCTGAACGAGCGGGCGCTCGGGCTGTACGCGCGCCGCGGGTGGCGGCCCACCGGCACCGAGCGGGCGGCGGTCCACCCGCCGCACCCGGTCGAGGTCGAGCTCGTCCTGGTCGAGCCGGTCGAACCGGTCCTGGCAGGATCCGGGGCGTGACCACGCTGCTCGAGGTCGCCGACCGGCTCTACGGCCTCCCCCTGGGCGACTTCACCCCGACCCGGGACGCCCGCGCCCGCGAGCTGCGTGCCGACGACCGGGCGCTCGCCGCGGCGGTCAAGGCGTTGCGCAAGCCGGCCACCGCGGCGTGGGTGGTCAACCAGCTCGTGCGAGGCGAGACCGAGCAGGTCGACCAGCTGCTCGCCGTCGGCGAGGCCCTGCGGGAGGCCCAGCGCGCGATGTCGGCCGACGAGCTGCGGGCGCTCACCCGGCAGCGTCGCCAGGTGACCGCCGCGGTGACCACCCGGGCGCGTGCCGTCGCCCGCGGCCTGGGTCTGAAGGTGACCGGGGCGGTGGCCGACCAGGTCGAGGCGACGCTGACGGCCGCCATGGTCGACGCCGACTGCGCGGCGGCGGTGCGCAGCGGGCTGCTCGTGGCGCCGCTGGCGTCGACCGGGGTGGGGTCCACCGACGTCGCCGCCGCGCTCGCCGCCCCCGAGGCGCTCGGGTTCGCCGCCTCCGCGCGCGAGGACGGGCCGGACGCCGACGGTGCACCCGGTGCCGCCGGGGTGGACGGCCGGCACGGGCTGCACGTCGTGCCCGACCCGGACGCCCACCTCAAGGCGGTCGCCGCCGCCGACGAGGCCCTGTCCAGGGCCGAGGACCAGCTGGTCGCCGCCACCGAGGAGGAGACGGCCGCCCGGGAGGAGGTCGCGCAGCTGGAGGCGCGGGGCCTGCAGCTGCAGTCCGAGCTGGAGGAGCTGCGCCGTCGGCTGGCGGAGACGGAGTCGGCCGCCGAGGAGGTCGAGGACGAGCTGGCCGACGCCGAGGAGGCCGCCGAGGAGGCCGCCCGGGTCACCGGGACCGCGACGGCCGACCGGGACGCGGCGCAGGCCGTCCGGGACGCGCTCGACGGGGACTGACCCGGCCCGCCTCGACGGGTCAGGCCGGCAGCAGCAGGAGCGGGACCCGCAGCCCGGCGCAGCAGGCCGCGTCGGTCGTCCCGACCGGACCGGGCGGGACCATCACGGGCAGCACGTCGTCCGGGAGCCCGGCGAGGGCCGCTGCGCCCCCGACCGGGTCGCCGAGGCCGACGTGCTCCAGCCCCCGGGTCGCCCGCGCGACGAGGTACGAGCCGAGGCTGCCGGCGGCGTACCTCCCCTCGAGGACACCGGCCCAGGTCCGCGGGTCGGTGGCCCCGACCTCCGCCAGCAGCGACGCGACGCTGCCCCGGTGCTCGAGCGGGCGCGGGGCGCCGAGGGTCTCGGCGTCCCACAGCACGGCTCCTTCGGGGGCGTCGACCACGGCCACCTCGCCCACCGGCCCGGGCGCCTGCGCCACGACCGTCAGCGCGGCGTCCCAGAGGGCCTGGGGCCGGGTCCCGCCGTCGAGCCCGGCCAGCAGCGCCTCGACGTCCCAGACCAGGCGGCTCATCCCCCGCGGACCACGGTCAGGATCCGGCGGTCGACCCAGGTCAGGTCGTCGGCGACCCGCATCTCGTAGTTCTCGGTGCCGACCCAGGTCGCCACGTCGGGGTGCCCGGCGGCGGTGGCGTGGACCTCGAGCTCGGCGCGCACGGCGTCGTCGACCGGCACCTTCTCCTCCTCGGTCGAGGCGGTGAGGTAGAGCGTGTTCAGGTCCAGCAGCCGGGCCAGCTCGGGCACCGGCGCCGGGTGGTCGTCGACCCGCAGGTCGACGTCGACGTCGTCACCGCCGGCGTACCCGGCCCCGTCGCGGACCACCAGCAGCGCCGCGGACTGGCGGCCGCGCTTGTCGCCGCCGGCCTCGTCGGCCGCGGCCAGCGCGTCGAGCAGCCGCTGGCCGAGGGGAGCGGTCGGGTCGGAGGCCAGCCAGGCGGTCTCGAGGGCGTCGACGACCTCGGGCCCGGTCAGGCAGTTGCCCTGGACGGCGTACCCGTCGCCGGTGCGGCCGCCGGCCCAGGGGATGCAGTCCTCGCCGGTGTGGGAGGCCGCGCCGCCGTCGACGTCGACGATGCCGACCTGCCGGTCGGCGCGACCCGGGTCCTCCTCGAGCAGCCGCTGCAGGGCGACCGGCGCGGTCGCGCCGTCGTCGAGGTGGGAGAGGGCCAGGCCCTTGTAGGCCACGTTGGCGTCCGCCTGCGTGGCCAGCGCGCCGACGTCGGCGACCGCGGCCGGGACGACCGCGCCGACGGCGAGGAACTTGGAGGCGACGGCGACGCCCCAGGAGTCGCCGTCCTCGGAGCGGGCCACGATGGAGAAGGTCATGCCCCGAGCCTAGGAGACCCCCGGCGCCGCGCCCTGGACGGGCGTCCGGCGTGGGCCGGGCCACAGTAGTGTCGCCTCGTCTCGTCCGGAGGAACCAAGGAGGACCGTCCATGCGCGTCGGAGTGCTCACCGGGGGTGGAGACTGCCCCGGCCTGAACGCGGTCATCCGCGCCGTCGTCCGGCGTGGTGTGCGCGACCACGGCTTCACCTTCGTCGGTTTCCGCGACGGCTGGCGCGGCCCGCTCGAGGGCGTGACCATGGAGCTCGGCATCGAGCAGTGCCGCGGCATCCTCCCGCGCGGCGGCACGATCCTCGGCTCCTCGCGGACCAACCCGCTCGCCGTCGACGGCGGGGTCGAGCGGATCAAGGAGAACCTCGCCGCGGCCGGCGTCGACGCCCTGGTGGCGATCGGCGGGGAGGACACCCTGGGCGTGGCCACCACGCTCGCCGAGGCCGGGGTCAAGGTGGTCGGCGTGCCGAAGACCATCGACAACGACCTGTCCGGCACCGACTTCACCTTCGGCTTCGACACCGCCGTCAACATCGCCACCGACGCCATCGACCGGCTCCACACCACCGCCGAGAGCCACCACCGGGTGCTCGTCGTCGAGGTGATGGGCCGTCACGCCGGCTGGATCGCGCTGCACGCCGGCCTCGCGGGCGGGGCCAGCGCGGTGCTGATCCCCGAGCAGCCCTTCGACATCGACGCGGTCTGCGCGCACGTCGAGACCCGGTTCGAGAGCGAGTACGCCCCGATCGTCGTCGTGTCCGAGGGCGCCGTGCCGGTCGCAGGCGGCGACATGACGCTCTCCTCGGGTGAGAAGGACGCCTTCGGGCACGTCCGCCTCGGTGGCATCGGCGACCGGCTCGCCTCCGAGATCGAGCACCGCACCGGCAAGGAGGCCCGCGCGGTCGTGCTCGGTCACATCCAGCGCGGCGGCACCCCCACCGCCTTCGACCGGTGGCTGGCCACCCGCTTCGGCCTGCAGGCCGCCGACGCGGTCGCCGACGGTGACTTCGGCACGATGATGGCGCTGCGCGGCACCCGCATCGAGCGCGTGCCGCTCAGCGAGGGCACCGCCGAGCTCAAGCTGGTCAGCCCGGCGGAGTACGCCGAGGCCGAGGTCTTCTTCGGCTGACCATGACACTGCTGCTCTCGCGGGCCCTGCGCCGGTTGGGACGGACCCGGGCGTGGGCCCTGCCCGCCCTCATCATCTCCGTCGTGTTCGTCACCAGCTGGCCGCTGATGCTGCTCGCGGAACCGGCCAGCAACACCATCACCGCCCCCGGGAACTACTGGTGGTACTTCGTGGTGACCGCGGCCACCGTCGGGTACGGGGACCACTTCCCGGTCTCGGCGGCCGGCCACGTGGTCGGCGCGTACGTGATCCTCGGCGGGATCGTCACGCTGACCACCTTGTTCACCCGGGTCTCGGTGGCTCTCGACAACGCGAAGGGACGACGCATGAAGGGTCTGACGGACACCGACGTGTCCGGGCACCTGGTGATCATCGGGTACACGCCCGGTCGCACCGAACGGCTCGTCGACGAGTACACCGCGGAGGGGCGCACCCAGGTCGTGCTGTGCGCCTGGGAGGACGTGCCCGAGAACCCGATGCCCGAGCGCGGCGAGGTGGTGTTCGTCCGGGGTGACCTGACCGACGAGGACGTGCTGCGACGCGCCGGGGTGCAGCGGGCCGCCCGGCTCCTCGTCGACGCCCGCGACGACAACGAGGCGCTCGCGCTGACGGTCGCGGCGATGCACGTCAACCCGGACGTGCACGCCGTGGTGACGCTGCGGGACATGTCGGCGGCCCGCAACCTGTCCTACGTCGACCCGGACGTCAGCTGCGTGCAGTGGCACTCACCGCGGCTGGTCACCGAGGAGCTCGAGGACCCGGGCATCTCCCAGGTCTACGCCGACCTGATGACCTACGGCGGCCGGAACACCTACAGCGCCCCGCTGCCGGCGGCGCTGGGCGGGGTGCCGTTCGGTCGGGTGCAGGAGGGCCTCGGACGCGGCTACGACGCCACGGTGATCGCGGTGCGCCGCGGCGGGGCCCTCCTCGACCTGCGCTGGGACTCGACCCTGTCGGCCGACGCGGTCCTCTTCTACGTCGGCGAGCGGCGGCTGACCGCCGACGAGATCGTCACCGCCGTCGGGTGACCGGCCGCGGGACGTCATGCGAAGCGTGCAGACGTCCGCACCGTCCGTACGACGTCCCGGGCGCGCGGGCGACCCGTCCGATCGGGCGGCTCGCAGCCCCGCCGGGCGTCGCTAGCGTGGCCGGGGTCAGGAGACCCGGGTGCGAGGAGCGGACATGCGTGTGACGGAGCTGTGGCGGTTCCCGGTGAAGTCCCTCCAGGGGGAGCGGCTCGACGAGGCCGCCTTCGGGGACCTGGGCATCGAGGGGGACCGCCGGTACGCGATCTTCGACCTCGGGACCGGGTTCGGGCTCACCGCGCGGCGCGAGCCGCAGATGCTGTTCGCCTCGGCCCGCACGACCTCCGACGGGGTGGAGATCGTCCTGCCCGACGGCTCGGTCGCCGCCGACGACGCCGCGCTGTCGGCGTGGCTCGGGCGCCCGGTCGCGCTGCGGTCCTTGGAGGAGGTCGAGGAGCGGCGGTACGAGAACCCCGACGACACCGAGACCGAGGCCGCGGCGTCGTGGGGCCCGTTCACCGGGGCCGGCGGCGCGTTCCACGACAGCGCGGGCGCCACCGTCACGGTGCTGTCCACCGCCAGCATGGAGGGTGAGCCCACCCGCAGGTTCCGCGCCAACGTGGTGGTCGACGAGGCCGGGGAGGACGGCCTGGTCGGGCACGCGGTGCGGATCGGGGCCGCGACCGTCGCGGTGACCACCTCCGTCCCGCGATGCGTGATGGTCACCCGTGCCCAGCCCGACGGCATCGAGGTCGACCGCGAGGTGCTGCGCCGCATCCACCGCGAGCACGGCGGCAACCTGGCGGTCGGTGGCGCGGTGAGCGTCCCCGGCACGGTGCACGTCGGCGACGAGCTGGTCGCCGCGGAGCCGCTGACCTGACGCGGCCGGCCGTCAGCCGGCCAGGTGGCCCCAGGCCGGGGCCAGCTCGCTCCACGGGCCGGTCGCGGCGACCTCGCCGTCGACGAGCACCACGACCCGGTCGGCCTGGGTGAGCGCGGCCCACTTCGAGGTGGAGCCGAGCACGGCGGTGCCGCGGGCGCGCAGCGCGTCCCACAGCTCGACCTCGGTGGTGGCGTCGAGCGCGCTCGAGACGTCGTCGGCGAGCAGCAGCTCGGTCTCGGCCGCGAGCGCCCGGGCCAGCGCCAGGCGCTGCACCTGCCCGCCGGACAGGCGTACGCCGCGGTGGCCGACGACGGCGTCCGGCCCGCCGGCCTCGTCGAGGTCGCGGCCCAGCCGGGCGTCGTCGACCGCGGGGTGCAGGGAGCGGTCGGCGTGGTCGAGGGCGACGTTGTCGGCGAAGGTGCCCGACAGCACCCGGGGCACCTGGGCGACGTGGGCGACCTGGCCGGGGCGCAGGAAGGTCTCGGCGTCCTCCACCTCGTGGCCGTTCCAGCGGATGCTGCCGGTGTGCTCGACCAGGCCGGCGAGGGCCGAGAGCAGACTGGACTTGCCGGAGCCGACCTGACCCAGCAGCAGCACCAGCTCGCCCGGGCCGACGTGCAGGTCGACCCCGGAGACGCCGATCGTGCCGTCGTCGTGGATCGCCCCGAGGTCGCTGACCCGCAGCTCGCGCAGGCGGACCGGCTCGCCTGCGGGGTCCGGGACGGGTGCGGCGCCGGAGACCAGGTCGATCCCGGCGGGCACCACCATCATCTCGTCGCCCCCGGCCAGCCGGGAGGTCGCGCGGGCCCAGGCGCGGACGCCCGGCGCCTCGGTGATCACCGCGCCGGCGACCCGGCCGAACCAGTCGAAGCCGGTGACGGCACCGGCCACCAGCAGCGCGGTCGCCAGCTCCCAGCCGCCGAGCAGCAGCACCGCCCAGGCGGCCACCACGCCGGCCTGCACCATCAGCACGGGCACGCCGGCCAGCAGCGCCTGGACCCGGTGCTCCTTGACCGCGGCCTCGACCCGGCCACCGTCGACGCGCAGCAGGTGCGCGTGCACGGCCGGGGTGGCGGCGGCGAGCTTGACGGTGCGCGCGGACTCCAGCGCCGAGACCAGCGACCGGCCGAAGTCGGCGCGCGAGGTCGACGCGGCGGCGGCCGAGCGGCCGGCGACGGGTGAGCCGAGCGCCGAGGCGGCGGCGGAGACGCCCATCACCGTCATCAGCACCCCGCCGGCGAGCAGGCTGCCGCTGAGCAGGGTGGTGACGACGACGACGCCGAGCCCGTTCAGCACGTCGACCCAGCGGTCGGCGTAGCGGGCGAGCCGGTCGGCGTCCATCGCCCGGGCCACGGCCTCGCCGGGCGGGGTGCGGCGCAGCCGGTGCTGGCGGGTCTGGGCCACCAGCACGGACTGGCGCACCCGCAGCATCACCGCGACCCACCAGCGCGGGTAGCGCCGGATCGCCGAGGCCAGCAGCAGCGGCGCGGCCATCAGCGACACGACCACGGCCACGGCCAGCGCGACGGTGGTGGTCCCGGTGTCCCGGCCCTCCTGCAGGCCCTGGACCAGCTGGCCCCAGGCCAGGCCGGTCAGCGCCCCGAAGGAGCCGACCAGCGAGGTCAGCAGGAAGAGCCCGGCCGGGAACAGGCCCCACGTCGGGTGGATGGACAGCGCACGCACCACGGTGCGGGACAGGCTGGGCCCGTGGCCGGGGTCGCGCAGCGGCGGCGGGGGACCGGTACGCCGGACGCCGCCGATGGCGGTCGCGGCGGCCACCGGGGCCGGCGCCGGCTCCACCGGTCCGTCGGGCTCGTCGAGGGCGCTCGGGGCGGGGTCGGTCGGGGTGGCGGCGGCCTGCATCAGGCGGCGCAGCGGACCGTCCTCGCCGGCCAGCACCGTCCGCGGCCCCTGCTGGACCACCCGGCCGGACTCCAGCACCACCACGTGGTCGGCGCGCTGGATCGTCGCCAGCCGGTGCGCCACGAGCAGGCCCGTCCGCCCGGCCAGCAGCCGGTCGGCGGCACGCACGACCTGGGCCTCGGTGTGGGGGTCCATCCGGGCGGTGGCCTCGTCGAGCACCACGACGCTGACGTCGCGCACCAGCAGCCGCGCGAAGGCGACCAGCTGCTCCTCGCCGGCCGAGAGCGTCGTGCCGCCCGGACCGAGCGGGGTGTCCAGGCCGGCGGGCAGGCCGGCGACCCAGTCCTCCAGGCCCAGCTCGACGACGGCCGCCTCGACCCGGGCGCGGGGGACCGCGCCGAAGAGTGCGACGTTCTCGGCCAGGGTCCCGGCCAGGATCTCGGTGCGCTGGCTGACCACGCCGACGGCGCGGCGCAGGTGCTGCAGGTCGACGTCGAGCACGTCGCGGCCGCCGAGCAGCACGGTGCCCGGGGGAGGGTCGGCGGCGCGGGAGACCAGGGAGACCAGGGTCGACTTGCCCGAGCCGGTCCGGCCGACCAGTGCGCAGGTGCGGCCCGCGGGCAGGGAGACCCGTACGTCGCTGAGGACCGGGCCCCCGGCGCCGGGGTAGGAGTACGACAGCCCGCGCAGCTCGAGGTCCAGGGCGCCCTCGGGCAGGTCCCGGCCGCCGACCGGCTCCTCGGGCGCGGCGAGCAGCTGGCGCAGCCGGATGATCGCGCCCAGGCCGGCCTGGAGGTCGGGCAGGTGCCGGGCCAGCTGGTCGATCTGGCCCACGAAGGTCGAGGTGACCAGGAACAGCGTGACCAGCTCGCCCACCGAGAGCCGGTCGGCGGTGGCCAGGGCGACCCCGGCCACCGCGATGCCGGCCAGCAGGGCGTGCAGCAGCACCCCGGTGCGGCGCGTCATCTGCGTCTCGAGCCGCAGCACGTCGTCGAAGCGGCGGTGCACCAGGGCGGTCAGCTCGGCGGAGCGGCGCATCAGGAACGGCTGGCCGAGGCTGGTCCGGAGGTCGTCGCGACCGGCGATGCCCTCCTCCATCACCGCGGCGTGGTCGGTCCAGGCCATCTCCTCCAGGACCTTGCGGCGGGCGACCTCGCCGAGCAGGGGGCGTACGAGCGCCAGCGCGGCGACGGTGAAGAGGGGGAACAGGATCCAGGCCGGCCACCAGGTCAGCCCGGCCACGACCCACATCGGCACGGTGACGAGAGCGGTGCGCAGGGCGTCCCACGCGGACTGGCGCAGCAGCGAGCCGACCTCGTAGGTGTCGTCGTCGACGCGGTCCAGCACCTCGCCCACCGCCTGGTCCGAGAGCACCTCCAGCGGCTGGAGCAGGGCCGCGGCCAGGAGGTCGGCGCGCAGCCGGCCCTCGGCGCGGTCGACGACGGCGGCCCAGACCGTGCGGCCGACGGTGTCCAGCAGCGCCCCGCCGAGCAGGCACAGCGCCAGGGCGCCCACCAGCATCCCCGTGGGGTTCTCGGCGACCTGGCCCGCGACGACCGTGCCGAGGGCCTGGCCCAGGGCGGCCACGGCGGCGACGCCGACCGCGAGCACGCTCGCGGGCCCCCGCAGGCGGGCCAGGTCGAGGCGCCGCTCGGGCCGGTCCACGGGCTGCACGGGGGTGCCCTCGTCGAGGTGGTCGGGAGCGGTGCGCGTGGTGGTCATGGCGTGGAGCGACGCTACGTCATCGCGGCGCCACCCCTCACCTGCTTTTCCGCCTCGCCCGGGGGGTGATCCGGACGAGGTGCGACGCGCGGGCAAGGTGGTCGACGCGAGGAGCGTGCAGGCGCTTGGATGGGGCACCCGATCTCGAGGAGGGGCCCATGGGCTCGACGGCAGCGGCACCCCAGGACCACGTCATCGAAGAGCCCGAGCTGAAGCGGGTGATGGGGCCGAAGCTCCTGCTGCTCTTCATCGTCGGCGACATCCTCGGCGCCGGCATCTACGCCGTGACCGGCGAGATGGCGCTCGAGGTCGGGGGCGTGGTGTGGCTGCCCTTCCTGATCGCCTTCGGGGTGGCCACCCTGACCGCGCTGTCCTACCTGGAGCTGGTCACCAAGTACCCGCAGGCCGCCGGGGCGGCGCTCTACGCCCACAAGGCGTTCGGCGTGCACTTCGTGACGTTCCTGGTCGCGTTCGCGGTGATCTGCTCGGGCATCACCAGCGCCTCGACCTCGGCGAACCTGCTGGCCACCAACCTGCTCGCGGGGCTCGACGGGGTCGGCTGGGCGGTGCCCCAGGGACAGCTGGCCATCACCGGCGTGGCGCTGGGCTTCATGCTCCTGCTGGCGCTGGTCAACCTGCGCGGGGTGGGGGAGTCGGTCGTCTTCAACGTCGTGCTGACCCTGATCGAGATGCTGGCGCTGGTCATCGTGATCGGGATCGGCTTCGCGGTGATGGCGAGCGGCGACGCCGACATGTCGCGGGTGGTGGCCTTCGAGTCCGACTCCGACCGGGGCCTGTTCCTCGCGGTCACCGTCGCCACGGCCATCGCGTTTTTCGCCATGGTCGGCTTCGAGGACTCCGTCAACATGGTCGAGGAGACCCACGACCCGAACGGCACGTTCCCCAAGGTGATGCTCACCGGGCTCGGCATCGCGGTCGTCTTCTACGTGCTGGTCGCGATCTCGGTGATCGCGGTCGTGCCCGCGGGCGACCTCGAGCGGGTGGCCAGCCAGGAGGGCCAGGTGCTGCTCAACGTGGTCCGCCTCGGCGCGCCCGACCTCCCGATCGGCACGGTCTTCCCGTTCCTGACCGTGGTCGCGGTGGCCAACACCGCCCTGATCAACATGCTGATGGCCAGCCGGCTGCTCTACGGCATGGCCCGCCAGGACGTGCTGCCCCGCTCGCTCGGCAAGGTGCTGCCGGGTCGTCGTACGCCCTGGGTCGGCATCGTCTTCTCCACCGTGCTGGCCCTCGGCCTGATCGTGGTGGTGACCGCGCTGGCCGAGACCTCGGTGATCACGGCGCTGTCCGGCACCACCGCGCTGCTGCTGCTCGGGGTGTTCACCGTCGTCAACATCGCCTGCCTGGTGCTGCGCCGCGAGCAGGACGTGCCCGGCGGCTTCCACGCCCCGCGCTGGACCCCGTGGGCCGGGGCGGTCGCCTCGGCCTTCCTGATCGGCCCGTGGGCCCGGGACCGGGAGGACTGGATCCAGTACTCCGTCGGCGGGGGCCTGCTGGTCCTCGGCGTGGTCCTGTGGGGCGTCACCGCGCTGGTGAACCGCCGGGCCCGCGACCACAGCGCCCGGTTCGACGACGTGGGCAGCCTCGGCGGCTGACCCGGGCGTCCACGTCGGGGATCGTGGTCGGGGAGCCGCGTGCGACCCGCGTACCCTGGCGCGTGTGAGCAGCTTCCCCGACCTCGCGGCCCTGCACGCCATCGGCGCCGCGCAGCAGCCGACCTACCCCGACGCCGCGGCCGTCGACGCCGCCGTCGCGCGGCTTCGCCGGATGCCCCCGCTGGTCTTCGCCGGAGAGTGCGACGACCTGACCGCCAAGATGGCCGCGGTCAGCCGCGGTGAGGCGTTCCTGCTCCAGGGCGGCGACTGCGCCGAGACCTTCGACGGCGTCACCGCCGAGAACGTCCGCAACAAGCTGCGGGTGCTGCTCCAGATGGCCGTCGTCCTGACCTACGCCGGCTCCGTGCCGGTGGTCAAGCTCGGCCGGCTCGCCGGGCAGTACGCCAAGCCGCGCTCCTCGGACCTGGAGACCCGCGAGATCGACGGGGAGAAGGTCACCCTGCCGGCCTACCGCGGCGACGCGGTCAACGGCTTCGACTTCACCGAGGCCTCCCGGATCCCCGACCCGCAGCGCCTGCTCGACGTCTACAACGCCTCCGCGGCCACCCTCAACCTGGTCCGCGCGTTCGTCACCGGCGGGTACGCCGACCTGCGCCAGGTCCACGAGTGGAACACCGACTTCGTGCGCACCTCCGCGGCCGGGCAGCGCTACGAGCAGGTCGCGGCCGAGATCGACCGCGCCATGTCCTTCATGCGCGCGATCGGGGCCGACCCCCAGGAGCTGCGCCGCGTGGACTTCCACTCCAGCCACGAGGCGCTGCTGATGGAGTACGAGCACGCGATGACGCGGATCGACTCGCGCACCGACGAGCCGTACAACGTCTCGGGCCACTTCGTGTGGATCGGTGAGCGCACCCGCCAGCTCGACGGCGCCCACGTGGAGTACTTCCGCCACATCCGCAACCCGATCGGCTGCAAGCTCGGCCCGACGGCCACCGCCGACGACGCGCTGGACCTCGCAGCCAAGCTGAACCCGGACAACACCCCGGGCCGGCTCACGTTCATCACCCGCTTCGGCGCCTCCAAGATCCGTGACGGCCTCCCGCAGCTGGTCGAGAAGGTCACCGCCGAGGGCGTCAACGTGGCCTGGGTCTGCGACCCGATGCACGGCAACACCTTCGAGTCGAGCACGGGCTACAAGACCCGCCGCTTCGACGACGTGGTCGACGAGGTGCAGGGGTTCTTCGACGTGCACCGCTCCCTGGGCACTTGGCCCGGCGGGATCCTGGTCGAGATGACCGGTGACGACGTCACCGAGTGCATCGGCGGGGGCGAGGAGATCGACGAGGCCGGCCTGGCCCACCGCTACGAGTCGGTGGTCGACCCGCGCCTGAACCGCGTGCAGTCCCTCGAGCTGGCCTTCCTCGTCGCGGAGATGCTGCGCCAGGCATGAGCGACACCCCCGCGGGCCCGGACGGCCGCCCGGTCGACCTGCGCTCGGACACCGTGACCCGCCCGACCCGGGCGATGCGCACGGCCATGGCCGAGGCCGAGGTCGGCGACGACGTCTACGGCGAGGACCCGACCGTGCTCGCCCTCGAGGAGCAGGTCGCGGACCTGTTCGGCCACGAGGCGGCGCTGTTCGTGCCGACCGGGTCGATGGGCAACGTGCTGGCCGTGCGGGCCCTCGTCCCGGTCGGGCGCGAGCTGCTCTGCGAGTCCTCCTCCCACGTGGTGCGCGCCGAGCTCGGCGCGCACGCGGCGTACTCCGGGCTGACGACCCGCACCTGGACCCACCCGCGCGGCCTGGTCGACCTGGACGCCGTCCGGGGCCTCTACGCCCCCGACCTCGGGCCGTACTTCGTGCCGACCGCGGCGGTCGCGGTCGAGAACACCCACAACTTCGCCGGCGGCACCGTCAACCCGCTGGGCGCCCTGCAGGACCTGCGCGAGTGGGCCACCGGGGTGGGGGTCGCGGTCCACCTGGACGGCGCCCGGATCTGGAACGCCCACGTCGCCACCGGGACGCCGCTGCGCGAGTACGGCGCGGTGGTCGACACCCTGAGCGTCTGCCTGTCCAAGGGCCTCGGGGCCCCGATCGGCTCGGTGCTCGTCGGCAGCCGCGCGGTGGCCGACGAGGCCCGGGTGTGGCGCAAGCGGATGGGCGGCGGGATGCGGCAGGTCGGGATCCTGGCCGCCGCCGGGCTGCACGCGCTCGAGCACCACGTCGCGCGGCTGGCCGACGACCACGCGCACGCCCGCCTACTGGCCGAGGCCGTCGGCGTGGACCCCGCCGGGGTCGACACCAACATCGTGGTGGTGCCCCGCAGCGACGCCGCGGACTTCGTGCTCGCGGCCCGCGATCAGGGCGTCCTGGTCTCGGCCGTCGGCCCCACCACGGTCCGTCTGGTCACCCACCTCGACGTCACCCGGGCGCAGGTCGACCGCGCCGCCACCGTCCTGGGGCGCCTGGTCGCGTCCTGACCCGCCGAGATGACGCTCGCGGACAGCCGAGATGACGCTCGCGGCGCGTCGAGATGACGGTTGCGGACAGGCCGGGCGTCAGCCGCGCAGCGACTGCAGCACCCTGACCTGGCCGTCGTCGGGCTCGTTCGACCCCGGCGTCTCCAGGACGAACGGGACGCCCGCGGTCGCCGGGTGGGCCAGCAGCTCGCGGAAGGCGTCCAGCCCCAGGGGGCCCTCGCCGACCCGCTCGTGCCGGTCGCGCATCGAGCCGCGCCCGTCCTTGGAGTCGTTGGCGTGCACGAGCCGCAGCAGGTCCGGCCCGCCCAGCTCGACCACCCGGTCGAGGGTCGCGGCCGCACCGCCCGGCTCGTCCAGCGGCGCCCCCGCCGCGAAGACGTGGCAGGTGTCGAGGCATAGGCCCACCCGGGGGTGCCGCCCGAGGACGTCGAGGTACGCCGGCAGGTCGTCGACGCCGGCGCACAGGCTGCGGCCCTGGCCCGCGGTCGGCTCGAGCAGCAGCCAGGGGGAGTCCTCGCCCAGCGCGGTCAGGGTGTCCAGGACGGGCGCCAGGGCCTCGCCGACCTGG
>JBBSKO010000016.1:0-17898 GCA_038256225.1 Propionibacteriales bacterium
CCTCGTCGGTCAGGGCGAGTCCCGCGGAGGCGGGGTCGCCGGGTCGGGGGTCGGGCGGGGTCACCTCAGGCTCCTCACGAGCGCGTCGGACAGGTCGGGACGCACGGTGTGGGGGCCGGCGACGGTCAGCGCGGCGGCGGCCTGGCCGTACGCTGCGGCCTCCTCGGGCGCGGCGCCCGCGAGCAGGGCGTGGCAATAGGCCGCCAGCAGGGCGTCGCCGGCACCGGTGGCGTCGACGACCTCGACGTCGAGCGACGCGTGGTGGCTCAGCCCGTCGGGCGTGCTGAGCAGGGATCCCTCCGGCCCCATCCGCACCCACACCTGCTCCACCCCGCGGGCGTGCAGGGAGGCCACCTGCTCCTCCAGGCCCGGCGGGTCGGGGTCGTCGTCGGGGACAGTCAGCGCCGCCAGCTCGGCGGTGTTGGGGGTGACGGTCCGCACGGGCCACCGGTCGAGCGCCGGCGCGAGCGCGCGCGCCTTCGGGACGCTGACCGGCTCCAGCACCACCGCGGTCCCGTGCCGCGCGGCCAGCGCCAGCGCCGCGTCGACCGCGGCCGCGGTCAGGTTCCCGTCGACGACGACCAGCGCGGCACCGGCCACCGCCGCGTCCGCCGCGGTCACGTCCGCGGGCCCGAGCAGCTCGGTGGCGCGCATGTCGGACACCGCGACGACCAGCTCGCCGTCGCTGTCGACCACCGCGGTGTAGCTGCCGGTGGCGGCACCGACCCGGCGCACCAGGTCGACGTCCACCCCGGCCGCCCGGGTCTGCTCGAGCAGGCGGGCGCCGCCGTCGTCCTGGCCCACGGCGGCGACCAGGCGGACGGGCGTGCCGAGACGGGCGAGGTTCTCCGCCACGTTGCGGCCCACACCGCCGGGGGTGCGCACCACGCGGCCCGGGTTGCTCGTGCCGGCCACGGCCCGGGTCGTGCTGCGGGCCAGCACGTCGAGATTGGCGCCACCGAAAACCACGACGCCCCGACGGTCCACCCGCGCCACCCTAGGGCTGCCGATGAGTACGGCTGTCGGCGGCGGTCCCTACGCTTGCCGTGCCTCGCGGGCGGCGCCCACGCGACACCGAGGAGAGCGATGACGGACATGATCCGGGCCGAGGGCCTGGTCAAGAGCTACGGCAAGGTCAAGGCCCTGCGCGGGCTCGACCTGGTCGTGCCCGAGGGCACCGTGCTGGCCCTGCTGGGCCCCAACGGCGCAGGCAAGACCACCGCGGTCAAGCTGCTGGCGACGCTGCAGAAGCCGGACGCCGGCCGGGCGGAGGTCGCCGGGGTCGACGTCGTGGGCGACCCCGACGGGGTGCGCGCGCGGATCGGCCTGTCCGGGCAGTACGCCGCGGTCGACGAGCAGCTCACCGGGTTCGAGAACCTCGAGATGGTCGGGCGCCTCTACGGGCTCGGCCGGGCGGCCTCGCGGCGCCGGGCGACCGAGCTCCTGGACCGCTTCGACCTGGCCGAGGCCGGCAGCCGGCCCTCGAAGACGTACTCGGGCGGCATGCGCCGACGCCTCGACCTGGCCGGGGCGCTGGTCGCCGCACCGCCGGTGCTCATCCTCGACGAGCCCACCACCGGCCTGGACGTCCGCAGCCGCCAGCAGATGTGGGACGTGATCCGCGAGCTCGTGGGCTCGGGCGCCACCCTGCTGCTGACCACGCAGTACCTCGAGGAGGCCGACCGGCTGGCCGACGACATCGTGGTGATCGACCACGGCACCGCGATCGCGCGCGGCACCGCCGACGAGCTCAAGGCCCAGACCGGTGGCGAGCGGGTCGAGGTGGTCCTCGCCGACACCTCCCGGCGCCCCGAGGCGCTGCGGCTGCTCGGCGAGGTGGCCATCGGCGAGGTCCGCGACAGCGACAACGGCCGTGGCCTGGTCGCCCCGGTCGACGGCGGCACCCGCTCGCTGTCCCGGGTGCTGCAGGCCTTCGAGGCCGCCGGGCTCGAGCTGCTCGACGTCGGTCTGCGCCGACCGACCCTCGACGACGTGTTCCTCACCCTGACCGGGCACACCAGCGACGACGACGAGGCCACGACGGGCGCGACGGGCGCGAGGACCGGCAGGAAGACCGGCAAGGACGAGAACGCGAGGGCCTCCCGATGAGCACCGTGACCAGCACCGGCAGCAGCACCCCGACCCCGCCGCGCCGCGGCGGACCGGCCCGCGCCGCCTCCGACGGGTGGGTGGTCGCCAAGCGCAACCTGATCAAGATCAAGCGGGTGCCCGAGGTCCTCGTGTTCGTGCTGATCTCCCCGATCATGTTCGTGCTGCTCTTCGCCTACGTCTTCGGCGGGGCGATCGACCCCGGCGGCGACGTGCCGTACCGCGAGTTCCTGATCGGCGGCATCTTCGCCCAGACCGTCGTCTTCGGCGCCACCTTCACCGGCGCCGGCATCGCCGAGGACATGCAGAAGGGGATCATCGACCGGTTCCGCTCGTTGCCGATGTCGCCCTCGGCGGTCCTGGTGGGCCGGACCGCCTCGGACGTGGTCTACAACGTGCTGTCGCTGATCATCATGGCGCTGACCGGGCTGGTGGTGGGGTGGCGGGCGCGCGAGGGCGTGATCGACATGCTCGCCGGCTTCCTGCTGCTGCTGGTCTTCGCCTACGCGATCAGCTGGGTGATGGCCTGGGTCGGTCTGCTGGTGCCCAGCGTCGAGGTGATCAACAACGCCTCCTTCATCGTGATCTTCCCGCTGACGTTCGTCTCGAACGCCTTCGTCCCCCTGGAGTCCTTCTCCAGCGGCCTGCGGGTGTTCGTCGAGTGGAACCCCGTCTCGGCGCTGACCCAGGCGTCCCGCGAGCTGTTCGGCAACATCGATCCCTCCGTCCCGGCGCCCGACGTGTGGTCGCTGCAGCACCCGGCCCTCTACACGCTGCTGTGGGTGGTGCTGATCCTGGCGGTCTTCGTGCCGCTGTCGGTGCGGCAGTACGGCCGGGCCAGCTCGAAGTGACCGCCGTGAGCAGCACCCCCGGGCCCTCCTAGGCTGGACGCATGATCTCCTCCGCCGACACCGCCACCGAGGTCGCGCCCCTCGACGTCGTCCAGCGCTTCTGGATCGCCCTGCAGACCGGCGACACCGCCGGCGCGGTGGCCCTGCTCGACGAGGACGTCGTCTGGCGCAACACCGGCCTGCCGACCCTGCGCGGGCGGCGGGTCGGGGCGGTGCTGGAGGGCCTCGACGCCCGAGGCGTCGCGGTCGAGGTCGTGATGCGTCACATCGCGACCGCGGGCGACGTGGTGCTGACCGACCGGGTCGACACCATCCGTACCGGGCCCCTGGCCACCAGCTTCCCGGTGCAGGGCACCTTCGAGGTGCGCCGCGGCCGGATCGTGCTCTGGGACGACCACTTCACCTGGGGCTCGATCGGGCTGGCGACCGCGGGTGCGGTCGGTGGCGCGCTGGCCGGCCTCCTCGGTGGCGTCAGCGACGCAGCGCGCCGGCTGCGGCCCGGACGCTGAGCCGGCCGCGGGGGGCGGCCGGAGCCGACGGGACCGGGTCGGCCGGCCACAACCGGACCGGGAGCGCGTCCACGCCGTAGACCGCCGATAGGTCACGCCACGGCAGGGCCGCGTCGTCCTGGGTGATCGCGAGGTCGGGGAAGCGGTGGGCCAGGCCGCGCAGCGCCGCGCGCAGCTCCATCCGCGCCAGCTCGGCGCCCAGGCAGCGGTGCATGCCCCAGCCGAAGGCGAGGTGCCGCCCCGGCTCCCGGGCCGGGTCGAAGCGGTCGTCGCCGCCGGTGAGCCGCCGGTCACGGTCGGCGGCCAGAAGGGACACCCCGACGCAGTCGCCCTCACGGATGGTGCGCCCGCCCAGCTCGACGTCGCGGCGGGCGAAGCGCAGGAACGCGATCTGCACGACGGACAGGTGACGCAGCATCTCCTCGACCACCGCGTCGACGTCCTCGTCGCTGCCGCGCAACCGGTGCACCGCCTCGGGCGACCCGGCCAGCAGGTAGGCGCCGAGCGCGATCATCGAGGCGCTGGTCTCGTAGCCGCCGAGGAAGACTCCGTCGGCCAGGCCGCCGAGGGTCACGTCGTCGAGCCGGTCACCGTGGTCCCGGAGCAGCGCGCCGATCAGGCCCTCCCCGGGATCGGGCCGCTGCCGGGCAACCGCCCGGATCAGGAACTCACGGGTCTCGGCGGCCGCCCCGAAGACCCCGGCCCCGCCCTGGGTCAGGTCGAAGCGGGCCGCGCCGAGAGCGCGGAACGCCGCCCGGTCCTCGACGGGGAGGCCGAGCAGCTCGCAGATGACCTCGAAGGGCACCGGGAACGCGTACTCGGCGACGAGGTCGACCTCGGGGCCGGCCGCGGCCGCGGCGTCGAGACGCGCCTCGACGATCTCGTCGATGCGCGGGGCCAGCCGGGCCAGCCGGCGGCGGGTGAACTCCGGGGTCAGGCAGCGGCGCAGCTCGGTGTGCAGCGGCGCGTCGGTCATCCCGAGCCCGCCGATCTGCTCGGAGTCGCCGCGCCCGTCCTGGGAGACGAACTGGCCGAGGTCGTTGCTCCAGGAGGTGGCGTCCCCGAGCACGGTGCGGGCCTCGTCGTAACCGCTGACCAGCCAGATGCCCTTGCCGAAGAGGGTGGTCAGCCGGCGTACCGGCTCCTCCTCGCGTGTCCGTCCCAGGGCCGGCAGGGGGTCCACGCCGTCGCGGCGCACCGGGAGCGTGATCGAGGCCGGCAGGAAGCGCAGAGTCCGGAGGTCAATGCCGTTCCGCCCGGCCCGCCGCAGCAGCAGCGGTCCGACGGTGCGCGACACGGTGCTCGGGATCCGCACGCTCCTAGTCCACCACGGCACCGGCCCCGGGGAGGTCAGACCCCCCGGGGCCGGTGCCGATCACGCTAGGACCGCGAGCTCGACCCGGAGCCCTCGTCGGGGTCCGAGGTCCGGCCCTGGCTCAGCCGCAGCTCGCGCGCCCGTCGTCGGTCGCCGTCGCGCTTGCGCTCGGCCTTGACGATGTTCCGCGTGTCGCGGGCGGGCAGCTGGAGCTCGTCCTCGGCCGGCATGCCGGCCTGGAGCTGGCGGGCCCGCTCGAGCTCGGAGTCGATCTCGGCGCCGAGGAGCAGCGCCAGGTTCGTGATCCAGAGCCAGAGCAGGAAGACGATCACGCCGGCCAGGGAGCCATAGGTCTTGCCGTAGCTGGAGAACCCGGCGACGTAGAACCCGAAGGCGGCCGAGGCCAGCACCCACACCAGGATCGCGACGCCGGCCCCGACGGAGATCCACTTGAAGCGGGGCTGCTTGATGTTCGGCGTCGCGTAGTAGAGCAGCGCCACGATCGTCCCGACGACCAGCAGGATCACCGGCCACTTGGCGATGTTCCACACCAGGACGACCGACTCGCCCAGCCCGAGCGCGTTGCCGACCGCCGAGGCGGCCGGACCGGTCAGCACCAGCGCGAGCAGCACCAGCGCGGCGAGCGCGAGCGTCACCACGGTGACCAGGATCATCACCGGGCGCAGCTTCCAGACCGGGCGGCCCTCCTCGACCTCGAGGATCCGGTTCATCGCCCGCCCGAAGGCGTTCACGTAGCCCGACGCCGACCACAGGGCCGTGGCCAGGCCGACCACGAGGGCCACACCGGCGCCGGGCGCGGAGGCCAGGCCCTCCAGGATCGGCTGGACCGTCGGGACGACGGACCCGGCGCCGACGTCACGCAGGACCTGCAGGATCGCGTCGACGGTGTCCGGGCCCCGACCCACCAGCCCCACGAGGGAGAGCAGGGCGATCAGGGCGGGGAACAAGGCGAGCACGGCGTAGTAGGTCAGCGCCGCCGCGAGGTCGGTGCACTGGTCCTCGCCGAACTCGCGGAGGGAGGCGCGGAGGACGTACTTCTTCGACGGCCTGGTCAGGTCCGCGGGGTCGTCCGGCTTGGCCGGGTTCTCGGGGTGGGGCGCAGTCGCCCGGTCCTCGGTCCCGGTGCCGCTGGTGGTGCCCGTGCTGTCGCTCATCGTCAGCGGCGCCGACGCCACACGACGAGGACCACGAGCAGGGCCACGACCGTGCCGGCGGCGACCGCGATCTCGGTGCCGCGCTCCTCGCGGAGCTCGGTCACCTTCTCGGTGGTGCGGGTCTTGACGTCGAGCTTCGCGCCGAGGGCGTCGACGGTCTCGGCGAGGCGGTCGCGAGTCTGCTCGAGGTCGGCCTCGATCCGGGCGACCTCGGGACTGGCCGGCTTGGTGCCGGAGGTGTCGTCCTGGCGGTCGGTGGGGGTCTGGTCACTCACGGTGGGTGCCTTCCTTCAGGGTGGCGACGTCGCGCTGGACGCCGCGCTGGGTGGCGGGCACGGCCGGGGTGGCCTGGCTGACCTGCTTCTTGCCGAGCAGGGCCGCGACGCCGGCGACGGCGAGCAGGACGATGCCGACGATCAGCGCCGCCAGCCACACGTCCAGGACGACGGCGAGCCCGGCGATCGCGGCCGCGACCAGCGCGCCCACGCCGTACAGCGCGATCACGCCGGCGCCGCCGAACAGGCCGGCGCCGATGCCGGCGTGCTTGACGGTGTCGCTCAGCTCGGCCTTCGCCAGCGCCACCTCGCCGCGGACCAGCTCGCGGGTCTGCTCGGTGAGGTCGTGGACCAGCCGGCCGGTGGTGGGCTCGCCGCCGGCGGGGGTGCCGGTGCGGCCGACCGAGGTGCTGCCCGAGTCGTAAGGGGCACTCATCGGGTCGATCCGTCCGGCTGGCCCGGGTCGGCCGGGAAGGCCGGGGGCGCCACGTCGCTCGGGGTCACGCCGGAGTCGGGGACCGCGTCGGTCGACGGGACGCTGGGACCGGTCGAGGTCGTGTCCTTGCCGCTGGAGGACTTCTTGTCCTGGACGCCTGCCTTGGCCGACCCGGCCGCCTGCTTCGCGCTGCTCGTCGCCTGCTGGGCGAGGTCGCCGGCCTGGCTGGCGGCCGTCGAGGCCGCGTCCTTGGCCACGTCGGCGGCCTGGTCCTTGCGGGTCTGGACGCGGGGGTCGCGCCACACCTTGCCGGCCGTGGCGGTGATCTGGTCGTAGCGGTCGCGACCGGCGCGGGCGCCGAGCACGTACCCGGCGGCTCCGGCCGCCAGCATCGTCAACTTGCCCATGGTTCTGGTCCTCTCATCGGGGGGCGCGGACCAGGGGCGCCCGGGCGGCGGCGTACGCCTGCCTCGGGTCGCGGTCCGCGCCAGACCCCCACCGTTGCAGCCGTCTGGACCGGCCCACCACCTGCCTGGGGGTGGATCGGGCCGGTGCTGCGGTCTTGGATGAGCCGGGTGACCGACCCCGTTCCCATCAGCCCCGACGACCAGTCCCCCACCGGGCCCGACCCGGTGCTGCGCTGGCGCGCGGCGGCCGACCGGGTCTGCGACCTGGTCCTGGCCGTCGCGGCCGAGACCCCCGCACGCCTGGAGCGACGGGTGCCGGCCTGCCCGGACTGGACCTCGCGCGACCTGCTCTCGCACATGGTCGGGCTGGCGGCCGACGTGCTCGACGGCGACGAGCCCGACGACCACCACCCGGCGTGGACCGCGCGTCAGGTGGCGCAGCGCCGGGACCGCGACGTCACCGCGCTGGTCGCGGAGTGGCGCGGGCACGCCGACGGCCTGGTCGCCTGGATGCGCGATCACGGGTCACGGCCGCTGAACGACGTCGTGATCCACGAGCAGGACCTGCGCGGCGCCCTCGACCGGCCCGGGGCACGGGACACCCCGGAGCTGGCGGTGGTGCGCGGCCGGATGGCCGACCGGTTCGCGAGCCGGATGGCCGACCTCCCCCCGGTCGCCCTGGTGGGGCCCGGCTGGACCTGGGCGAGCCGGGGCCGTGCGGACGAGGCGCCCACGCGGCTCGAGGCCGACGACTTCGACCTGGCCCGGGCACTGTCCTCCCGGCGCACGGAGGGGCAGCTGCGGTCCTGGACCGTGCGCGGCGACGTGGGGCCCTACCTCCCCGCCCTGGCCGGGCTGGGCGCCCTGCCGACCACCCCGCTGCCGGAGTAGCGGGCGACGGGTGACCGACGGCCGGACGGTGCTGCCGATCTGGCGCAATTGCGCCGTAATGACGCATTACTGGCCGGTAACCCTGCAGGATCCACGCAATTGCGCCCGTACGACCACCCTGGACCGCCTCAGCGGGTCAGGGCGAGCACCTTGTCGTCGTCTCCCGCCGGGTCGCCGCGGCCGTCGGTGTTGGAGGTCGTGAGCAGCAGCCCGCCGTCCGCCGCGGGCAGGACGGTGCGCAGCCGGCCGTACTCGCCCGCGACGTGGGACACCGGCTGCCCGACCGGCTCGCCGGTCGCGGCCGGGAGCGGCACCTCCCACAGGATGGCGCCGCGCAGGGAGGCCAGCCACAACGAGCCGTCCCAGACCGTCAGCCCGGACGGCGACGCGTCCCCGGTGCGCCACACGGCGGCGGGGTCCCGGTAGTCCTCCCCCGCGACGTCCTCGCCGCCGCTGCCCTCCACCTCGGGCCAGCCGTAGTTGCCACCGGCCTCCACGAGGTTGATCTCGTCCCAGGCGGCGTCGCCGAACTCCGCCTCCCACAACCGGCCCTCGTCGTCGAGCGCGAGGCCCTGCACGTTGCGGTGGCCCGAGCTGTAGACCGCGGTCCCGCCGGGGTTGCCGGGCGCCGGCTCCCCGTCGAGGGTGACCCGCAGGACCTTGCCCGACAGCGAGTCGGGGTCCTGGGCGCTCGCGGGAACGCCGTTGTCGCCCGTGCCGACGTAGAGCAGCTCGTCGGGGCCGACCAGCAGCCGCCCGCCCTGGTGGTACCCCGCGCCGGTCGGGATCCCGGTGAGCACCGGCTCCGGCTCGCCGAGCCGGTCGCCGTCCCAGGCCATCGACACGACCCGGGCGTCCTGCTCGCCGGTGTAGTAGGCCAGCAGCCGGTCCTGGCCGGGCGACATCGCCAGCCCCAGCAGGCCGGACTCGCTGCCGGTCACCACGCCCGGGAGGGTCGTCACCGTGGCCTGCTCGCCGGTGCCGCGGTCGACCCGCAGGATCTCGGCGGTGTCCCGCTCGGCCACGAGCAGGTCGCCGTCGTCGAGCTCGACGAGGCCCCAGGGGCTGGTGATCCCGGACGCCACCTCGTCGACGGCGAGCTCGTCGGTCGCCACGTCCTCGGGGGTGCCGGTGGCCACCGCCCCCGACGGCGCGTTCGCGCGGCCCCCGGTATCGGGGTCGTCGCCCGAGGTGATGCTGTCGTCACCGCAGGCGGCGAGCAGGCCCAGGGCGAGCACGCCGGCGGCGGCCCCGCCCGTACGACGGGTGGTGCGGCTCCGCGGCAGGCTCATGGCCCCAGCGTGCCGACACCCCCCAAGGCGGGTCCCGGGGTGGCGCTCAGCCGGCGGCGTCCAGGTGCGCGTGCACCGCGGTCAGGACCTCCTCGGGCCGCTGCTCGGCGAGGAAGTGGCCGGACGGCACCCCGTGGCCGACCGCGCCGGGGAACCACGTCCGCCACACCTCGACCGGGTCGGCCCGGGCGCCCACGACGCCCTTCTCGCCCCACAGCACCAGGGCCGGCAGGTCGACGGTGCGACCCCGGTCGGCGCGGTCGTGCTCGAGGTCGGTCCGGGCGCCGGCCCGGTAGTCCTCGCACCAGGCGTGGACCACCGACGGCACGCGGGCGGCGCGGGCGTACTCCTCCAGCGCGGCATCGGTCATCCCCCCGGTGCCGCCCAGCGCGCCCAGGGCGTGGTCCAGCCAGGCCTGCGGGTCGGCGTCGATCAGCCGCTCGGGCAGGCCGCCGCCCTGGATGAGGAAGGTCCAGTGGAAGTAGCGCCGTGCCAGCCAGGCGTCCATCTGCTCCCACACGTCGAGGGTGGGCAGGATGTCGAGCACGGCGACCGAGCGGGCGAGGCCCGGGTGGTCGAGGACCAGGCGGTGGGCGGTGCGCGCCCCGCGGTCGTGGCCGACGACGTGCACACCGGTGGGGTCGAGACCCAGCGCCTCGAGGACGCGCGGCTGGTCGGCGGCCATCGCGCGGAAGGTCATGTCGCCGTCGTGGCAGGTCGAGGCGCCGTACCCGCGCAGGTCCGGGGCGACCACGGTGAACCCGTCCGCGACGAGGATCGGCGCGACGTGGTGCCACATGGCGCTGGTCTGGGGGTAGCCGTGCAGCAGCAGCACGACGCCACGGGTCCCCGGGGTCGTCCGGGACGAACGGCCGCGGACGGTCGCACCGTCCACCTCCACCGTGAACGGGTCCAGCCCCGGGAGGAGGACGTCGTCGGCGGGCGGCTCGTGGTCGGTCACGTCGGCGAACCTAGGCGAGGCGCCCGCGCGCCCGCCAGGCCCGGCCGCGCCCGGGTCCTCAGCCCCAGGCGGCGCCGACCTGCGCGGCCACGTCGCCGGCCTGACGCAGGCCGGTCCGCGCGGCGTCCGCGCGGCGCGCGACGTCGAGCACGTTGCGGCCGATGTCGGTCAGCGCCTGTGGGTCCGGGACCACCACGGCCGAACGGGTGCAGCCGGTGCGCCCGAGCTGGGCGGCGATCGAGGTCGAGCGGGAGAAGGCCCGTGGGAGCGGGGCCACCACCACGACGTCGTCGTACCCGGCGGCGAGGTCGACGTTCGCGGTCGAGCGGAAGCCGCCGTCGAGGTAGTGCCGGTCACCGACGGCCACGGTCGGCCAGACCAGGGGCACCGCGCAGCTCGCGGCGACGGCGCGCACCAGCGGGACGCCGTTGACGCCCGCGGCGCGGTCGAAGACCGTGAACCGGCCGGTCTCGGCCTCGACGGCGGTGATCTTCAGCGCCCGCTCGGGCCACTGCTCCCAGGGCACGATGCCGCGGATGACCTCGACCCGCTCCTCGCGGTCGCCCGGGTGGCGCATCGCCAGGCGCCCGAGCCGGGCGCGCTTGCGCTCGGCGTCGCCGGGCAGCAGGAACGGCGGGACCAGCCGCGCGACCGTCGACGGCCCCATCCGGGCCGTCGGACCAGGCTCCGGCGGCTCGAGCTGGGACTCGTACAGCGCCGCGAGGTCGGTGCCGTCGGCCGGTGCGCAGCGCACCAGCGAACCGACGACGGAGCCGGCGGAGGTGCCGACCACCAGGTCGGCGTCGGTGAGGTCCACCCCGGCGCGGGCCAGGCCGTGCAGGAGGCCGAGCTCCCAGGCGATCCCGGTGATGCCGCCGCCGCCGAGGACGAGTGCGCGTCTGGTCACCGGACGAGGCTAGCCATCACCCCTCCACCCCCGCCGCCCCCGACCAGCGCCAGGGCCGCGACCGACGCGACCAGCACGACGGGCGCCAGCTCCAGCCCGGAGGCGGCGAAGGACCGGGCGGTCACCTCGAGCCCCCGTGCCCGGCAGCGCTCACGCCACAGCAGCGTCGCCAGGGACCCCCACCCGAGCACCAGCGGCCCGGCGTTCACCCCGACGAGCACCGCGAGCAGGCGGGGCACGGAGTCGCCGGCGGCCGGCTCCAGGGCGAGGTACGCCGGCAGGTTGTTGACCAGGTTGGCCGCGGCCGGCGCGAGGGCCCGCGCGGCGTACCCCGCCGGGTGCAGGTCGAGGGTGCGCAGCGCCAGGAGGTTGGTCAGGTTCGACACCGGCAGCAGCAGGCTGGCGGTGTTCGCCAGCCACACCGTGGCCATCGCGAACGGCAGCGGCGGGAGCCCCAGCCGGGCACAGCCTGAGCACCACCGGGGTCAGCAGCGCCGCGGTCGTGTCGAGGCTGAGCAGCACCGTGGTCGTGGTGGCCAGCGCGACCACCACCCCGAGCAGCAGCCAGGTACGACCGGCCGCCAGCCGCGCGGCGAGGTCGGCGGAGACGTCGAAGAGGCCGGCGGACTCGCACAGCTCGGCCAGCAGGGTCAGCGCCACCAGGAAGACCAGCACCGGGCCGACCCGCGCCAGCACCGCCTCCGCCGACCCCGGGGCGAGCACCCCGGTGACCACCACGACCACGCCGGCCAGGGCGCTCAGCAGCCACCACGGTGCCCTCGCCCGACGTCGCACGCCTCACCCCCCTTGGCCGGGTCCCGCAGGACCGCGCCGGAGCCTACGACGCCCTGCCAGGATCGGCCCGTGACGACGCCTCGGTGGGACGGTGCCCGCAACCTGCGCGACCTCGGGGGCCTGCCGCTGGCCGGCGGCGGCCGGACCCGCGCCGGGCAGGTCTTCCGGTCGGCGGCACCGGTGAGGATGACCGACCGCGGGTGGAGCCAGGCCGCGGCCGCGGGGCTGTCCCGGGTCGTCGACCTGCGCAACGCCGACGAGCGGGAGGACGTCACCGGCCACGCCGGTGTCGGTGTCGACGTCGACGTCGTCCACGCCCCGGTCGAGGACCCGCACGACCCGGCGTACCTCGAGGAGGTCGGCCCCTGGCTGGACCACCCGCGCGGCTGGGGACCCACGGTGCGGCGCTTCCCGGGGCTGGTCGCCGCCGCGGTCGTCGCGGTCGCGGAGGCGCCGGGACCGGTGCTGCTGCACTGCCAGGGCGGGCGGGACCGGGCCGGGCTCGTCTCGGCGCTGCTGCTGACGGCCGTCGGCGCCGAGCCCGGGGCGGTCGTGGAGGACTACGCCGGCGGGTTCCGCGGGGCGGCCGAGCACCCCGGGCACGGCCTGGCCTGGGACGCCGCCTCCGGCTCCTGGGTGACCCGGACCGACCCGGTCCCGACGCCCACCGAGCTCGAGGATCGGGTCGCCGACCGGCTGCCGGACGCACGGGCGTACCTGATCGGCACCGACGTCACCGCCGTGCTGCTGGCCGCCGGGGTTCCGGCGGCGTCACTGGCCGCCCTGCGCGCCAGGCTCATCGCTCCCACCAGCTGATACCCCCCGGCAGGTCGGGACGGGCGGTGGTGGGCGGTGACGGGTGACCGAAATGCCTTCGGGTGTCCCCGGCGCGGCCTACTCTTCGGACTACCCACCCCTCGAGGACCACCCATGCCCGCCACACCGCCCCGGCCGACCGCGCCGCTCCCGCAGGCGCCGCCGCCCCAGGCCGCCGCGCTGCGCGACCTTCACCGTGTGCTCCTGCTGGTCAACAGCGGCGGTGGCCTGCACGAGGTGCTGCGCGCCGCGGCCGAGGGCGTCCGCGACGTGCTGGGCTTCGGCGGGGTCGCGGTCAACCTCTACACCTCCTGCGGGTTCTTCGAGACGGCGGTCGTGGTCGGGCCGGGCGCGGAGGCCGTCGCCGGGAGCCGGCACCGCGCGGAGGACGTGCAGGCCGAGCTCGAGGCGGCCGACCAGTGGGGCCTCCTGCGCTTCGTGCCGGCCGGGCGCTACGACGTCCCCGACGACGCCACGATGTGGCGCACCAGCGAACCGGCGCTCGACGAGCCGGACGCGTGGCAGCCCGACGACGCCCTCTACGCCCCGCTCTGCGGGGCCGACGGCCAGCTGCTCGGGGTGCTCGGCCTCGACCTGCCTCGCGACGGGCGGCGCCCGGGTCCGGAGTCCCGGGCCATCCTGGAGATCTACGCCGTCCAGATCGGCCTGGCCGTGGCTCAGGCCCGGGAGCGCGAGCGGCTGGAGGAGCGGGTCCGGCTGTCGGCGGCGGTGCGCCGGCTGGTCTCCACCGCCTCGGACTCCCAGGAGCTCTCCGAGGTCCTCCCGGCGTGCGTCCCGCCGCTGCTCGAGGGCTTCCGCGCGGAGAAGGCCTGGATCAGGCTCTTCGCCGACGAGGGCGGCGCGTGGGAGGCGGTCAACTACCCCGCCGACCTGGGACGGGCCCTGCACCACTCCTCGGCCGCCGACCAGGGCTGGCCCGAGCTCGACGAGGCACGCGCCTTCGCCTCCGCGCGGCGGGTCGCCGGCGCCTGCTGGGCGGGTCGCCGCACCGTGGTGATCGACGAGCACCGCACCGACGGCGACGAGGTCGTCCCGACGACGAGCCGCCGCCGCGTCCTGGACTGGCTGCAGGCCCTCGGGCACGCGCAGTTCGTGCTGGTCCCGCTGGGGTCGGCGCGGCAGTGCCTCGGCTACGTCGTGCTGACCCGCACCGAGGAGGCCGGGGCGTGGACCGAGGCCGAGGAGGACGCCGCGCTCGACGTGGCCCGCGAGCTCGGTCGGGTGATCGGCACCGCGCGGGTCCGGATGCGCGAGCACGAGCTGCTGCGCAGGCTCGAGCGGCTCGACGCCCACCGCACCGAGGTGATCACCACCGTGGTGCACGAGCTGAAGAACCCCCTCGCGGCCATCCTCGGCAACCTCGAGATGGTCCGCGACGACCCGGCCGTCACCGACCGGGCCCACCAGGCGATCCAGGCCAGCGGCGAGCGGATGCTCGCGCTGGTCCAGGACATGCTCACGCTCACCCGGCTGCGCGAGCCGGCCACGGTCGAGCACGTGCCGGTCGACCTCACCGCGGTGGTCGTCGCCGTCGCCGACCAGCTGGCCGCCCAGGCCGGGCGGGCCGGGGTGGGTGTGGACCTCTCGGGTGCGCTGCCCGGCGTGCGGGTGCTCGGCGACGGCGAGGAGCTGGAGCAGCTCGTGCTCAACCTCGCCTCCAACGCGATCAAGTTCAGCGACGCCGGTGACGTGGTGCGCCTGGAGGTCGGCACGGCTCGGGACGGACGCGCCGTGCTGCGGGTGGTCGACGAGGGCATCGGCATCTTGCCCGAGGACCGGGAGGGGCTGTTCACCGAGTTCGACCGGGGCACCGACCCCGAGGCGCGGCGTCGCCCGGGCAGCGGCCTGGGCCTGGCCATCGCCGGGCGGGTGGCCGAGCGTCACGGGGGCCGGATCGAGGTCGGCTCGCACCCCGGCCGCGGCAGCACCTTCACCGTACGGCTGCCGCCGGCCGGCTGACCCCGGCGCTCCCGCCCCGGTTCGGCCACCGAGGTAAGGGTCACCTAACCTCTGCGGGTGACCCCCGACGAGATGCGCCGCCCGATGCGGACCCTGGGCGGTCGCTACCGCCAGCACCGCCCCCGCCTGGTGGCCGCCGTCGCCGCCTCGACGATCAACAAGGTCGCCGACGTCGTGCCCGAGCTGCTGATCGGTGCCGCGGTCGACGTGGTCGTGCGGGGCGACGGGTCCCTGGTCGGCACCGTGCTCGGCGTCGAGTCCCGCTACGCCCAGCTGGCCTGGCTGGCCGCCATCAACGTCGTCGTGTGGGTGATCGAGTCCGCCAGCGAGTACGCCGCCAGCCGGCTGTGGCGCGGGCTGTCCCAGCGGGTCGAGCACCAGCTGCGAATCGAGGCGTACGACCACGTCCAGCACCTCGACGTCGGCTGGCACGAGTCGCGCCCCTCGGGCGCGACCCTGGCGACGCTGAACGACGACGTGAACCGGCTCGAGGAGTTCCTGGACTTCGGGGCGCCGGCGATTCTCCAGACCGCCCTCAACATCGTCCTGGTGGGCGCGGTGTTCGCGGTGGCGTCCTGGGAGCTGCTGGTGCTGGCCTTCCTCCCGATCCCGGTGATCATCCTCGGCTCGCTGCGCTTCCAGCGCCGTCTCGCCCCGCTCTACGACCGGGTCCGCGCCAGCGTGGCCGACCTCTCCGACACCCTCACCGCCAACCTCGGCGGGATCACCACGATCAAGGCCTTCACCGCCGAGGACCGCGAGCGCGAGCGGCTGGCGGTGACCAGTGCGGAGTACCGCGACGCGAACCTGCAGGCCATCCGGTCCTCGGCGCTGTTCGTCCCGCTGGTGCGGATGGCGATCCTGGTCGGCTTCACCTGCACCCTGCTCTTCGGCGGGTGGGCCGCGCTGAACGGCACCCTCGAGGTCGGGCTCTACTCCGTCCTGGTCTTCATGACCCAGCGCCTGCTGTGGCCGCTGACCGACGTCGCCGAGGTGCTCGACCTCTACCAGAAGTCGCGTGCCTCGACCGTCCGCATCCTGCGCCTGCTCGACGAGGAGTCGACCGTGGTGCCCGGCACGACGCCGCTGGCCCGGCCGACCGCCGGGCGGATCGAGCTCCGCGGGGTCCGCGCCGGCTACGCCGACCACCCCGACGTGCTGCACGGCCTCGACCTCGTCGTGCCGGCCGGGGAGACCCACGCGGTCGTCGGGTCCACCGGCGCCGGCAAGTCGACCCTGCTGCGCCTGGTGCTGCGCTTCGAGGACCCCCGCGCGGGCCACGTGCTGCTCGACGGGGTCGACGTGCGCGAGCTCGACTGGGACTCCCTGCGTGGCGCGATCGGCTACGTCGCCCAGGACGTCTACCTCTTCGCCGGCAGCGTGACCGACAACATCCGCTACGGCCGGCCGGACGCCACCGACGCCGAGGTCCGCGAGGCCGCGGCCGCCGCGGAGTCGACCTCGTTCATCGAGGCACTGCCCCAGGGCTGGGAGACCCTGGTCGGCGAGCGCGGCGTCACCCTCTCCGGCGGCCAGCGCCAGCGGCTGGCGCTGGCCCGCGCGATCCTGCGGGACCCGGCCGTGCTGGTCCTCGACGAGGCCACCTCGGCGGTCGACAACGAGACCGAGGCCGCGATCCAGCGCTCGCTGGGGGTCGTCACCGCCCGGCGTACGGCGCTGGTGGTCGCCCACCGCCTCTCCACCGTCCGGCACGCCGACCGGATCTGGGTGCTCGACGCGGGCCGGGTGGTCGAGTCCGGCACGCACGACGACCTGGTCGCGGCCGGCGGGACGTACGCCGCGCTGTGGGGCGTGCAGACCGGCGAGGCCGCGCCGGCGCGCTGAGGCCGCCGGCGGGCGGCCTGCGGTCGGGGACGCCGCGGGACGTCATCCGTTCCGCGCACCCGTGTCCACTGTTGTGTCTGGGGACATCGCTGACATATATGTCTCAGGACTTCGCTGACACTAGCGATCTTGGGGTTGGTATCGGCGGGTGCGATCGATGACGAGGTCGCGTGCGAGCTGGTCATCGATGAAGACCGCGACGTAGTCGCCGGTGCGGAAGGCCAGTGCGGTCTTGTGGGCGTGCTTGCGGCCCAGGCCGATGAGGGTTCCGTCGAGTCCGATCGAGCCGGTCGTGGTGACGCTGTGGCGGGTCAACGCGGTCCGCACCGGTGGTAGATCGCTGATGGTCGCGACCGGGCCGAGGTCGAAGCGCTGTGCTGGTGTGAGCTTGCCCAGGGCCATGTTGCGGCGGGTGTTGTAGTCGCGGCGGTACTCCTCGAGCAGATCCTGCAGGCCGCTGAGGTCCACGGCGGGTGGGCGACGGGCCAGCCATTTCTGGACCCGTTGGTGGGCGCGTTCGTTCTTCCCGCAGGTCTGGGGGTGGCTCACCCGGGACTGGATGGGTTCGACGCCGAGGTCGTAGAGGTGTCTTTCGAAGTCGCTGACCCAGCCACGCCGGCGACCCGAGAAGGCGTTGCCGTTGTCGGTGAGGACCTGGGTGGGCAGCCCGTACCGCTCGACGGCCAAGCAGAAGGTGGCCCACACATCGGCGCCGTTCTCCGAGGTCGCTGCCTGGAGGGCCAGGTCGGTGCGCGAGCAGTCGTCGTTGAGGTGCAGCACCATCACCGTGGTGTCACCGCTGAGGCGGTACTCGAAGCCGTCGAACTGCCACAGCGAGTTCACGTGGTCACGCTCGAACCGGCGGGCCCCGCGACGGCGGGGTTTGCGCTGCGGGACCTCGATCAGCTGTCCGCGTGCCTCGAAGGCCCGGTTGATCGTGGCCCGCGACGGCACCGGTTGCCCCGGGGGCCACGAGGGCGACCCCGCGGCTAGTTTTTCTCCTAGACGCATCCGGACCGCGTCGGCGCCGAAGTCCCAGCCTGCTTCGGCTTCTTGCTTGCGGATCACGACCAAGAGGTCCTCGAGCTCAGGCGCCAACCGTGTGGGGCTGCGACGCGGGCGTCGGGACTCGGGGTAGAACCCCGCGACGCCCAGGGCGTGGAACCGGCGTAGGTACTTGTAGAACGTCTCGCGGCTGATGCCCAGGTCCCTGCAGAGCGCTGCGACGTTCTGTTTCCGGGGTGCGGCCACGTAGGCGGCCACTGCTGCTGCGAGCTTCGCGTCCACCGCGACTCCATCTCTGGCCATCCCTGATCGTGGCGATGACCGGTTCA
>JBBSKO010000017.1:0-17612 GCA_038256225.1 Propionibacteriales bacterium
ACGGTGGCCGGCTCCGGGCTGCTGAAGTACGGCGCCCCGGGCGACGCCTTCGACCCGACGCTGCACGAGGCCCTCTCCCACCTGGGCGAGGACGCCGAGGTCACGGTGACCACCTGCAAGGTGGTGGCCAAGTCGGGCTACAAGATCGGCGACCGCGTGGTCCGCGCCGCGCAGGTGCTCGTCGTCGACCCGCCCGCCTGACGGCACGACGGCGCACCACCAGCAGACGGCAGGACAGGGGTACGCGGGCCGGGCCGCCCGGCCCGCGTACCCGGCCCGGCGCCACCGCGCCGGCGCCGCAGCAACCATGATCAGGACGGGAGGTGCGTATGGCCGACGACCAGGGCTTCCGGCCCGACTGGGCAGGCAAGGACTTCTACGCCGAGCTCGGCGTGGCCAAGGACGCCTCCGCGGCGGAGATCAAGAAGGCCTACCGCAGGCTCGCGCGCGACAACCACCCCGACTCCAACCCCGGCGACAGCGCCAAGCACGACCGCTTCAAGAAGGTTGCGGAGGCCTACGACGTCGTCGGTGACACCGACAAGCGCCCGAAGTACGACGAGATGCGCCGCCTGCAGGGCTCCGGCGCGTTCGGCGGCGGTTTCGGCGGCACCCGCGGCGGTCAGCCCGGTGGACAGGCCGGCGGCGTCAACGTCGAGGACCTGCTCCGCGACCGGATGGGCGGGGGCGGCTTCGGTGACATGTTCGGCGACCTGTTCGGTGGCGCGGGCGGCGGCCCGCAGCGACGTCAGCAGGCGCCGCGTCCCCGCAAGGGCCCGGACGCCGAGACCACCGCGACCATCTCCTTCGTCGACTCGTTCGACGGCGTGACCATCTCGCTGCGCCTGGCCTCGGACGCGCCGTGCCCGAGCTGCTCGGGCACCGGTGGCAAGCCGGGCACGCGGCCCCACATCTGCTCCGAGTGCGAGGGTGCCGGCTACGTCGTCAGCACCTCCGGCGGCGCGTTCTCGATGAACGAGACCTGCCCCCGCTGCGCCGGGCGACAGCTGATCTACGACGAGGCGTGCCCGACCTGCTCGGGCTCGGGTCGAGGCCGTTCGAACCGCACGATCCAGGCCCGCATCCCGGCCGGGGTCAAGGACGGCCAGCGGATCCGGCTCAAGGGCAAGGGCACGGCCGGCGAGAACGGCGGCCCCGCCGGCGACCTCTTCGTGAGCGTCAAGGTCAGCCCGCACCGGCTCTTCGGCCGCGCCGGGGACAACCTGACCCTCGACGTGCCGGTCTCCTTCGACGAGGTCGCCCTGGGCGCCGAGATCAAGGTCCCGACCCTCGGCGGCGCCCCGGTCACGCTACGGCTGCCGGCCGGCACGCCCAACGGGCGCACCTTCCGGGTACGCGGTCGCGGCGCCCCGCGGGCCGACGGCTCGAAGGGCGACCTGCTCGCCACCGTGGAGGTGCAGGTGCCCGCCGTGCTCGACCCGGCCGCCCGCGCGGCGGTCGAGTCCTACCGCGACGCGGTGTCCGGCAAGCCCCTGCGCAGCCGGCTCTTCGAGGAGGCCGGGTGATGGCGCGCGAGCCGTTCGCCCCCCCGCCGCCGGACGCCGCCGTCTACGTGATCAGCGTGGCCGCCCAGCTGACCGGCCTGCACCCGCAGACCCTGCGCACCTACGAGCGTCTCGGCCTGGTCACGCCGGGCCGCACCGGCGGGGGCGGGCGGCGCTACTCCTCGCGCGACATCGAGCAGCTGCGCGAGATCGCCGAGCTCACCTCGTCCGGGATCGGGCTCGAGGGCGTACGCCGGATCCTGGAGCTCGAGCGTGACAACGCCGCCCTGCGCCGGCAGGCCGCCGAGCTGGCCGCCGAGCTCGAGGCCACCCGTGCCGCGCTGCACCAGGCCTCCCAGGCAGGGCTCGGGCGCCCGCGCGGCGACGCCCCGGGCCTGCCCAACAAGCTGCCGGTCCTCCGTCCGCGGGGCATGGACGCCTCCGTCGTGGTCTGGCGCCGCGGGCGCTGAACGGCCCGGTCCCCGGGTGCTCAGGCCCCGGTCAGCACCGGCAGCGTGACGGTGAACACCGACCCCCGGTCGGCGCCGTTGCGGTGCCGCACGTCCCCGCCGTGCGCCAGGGCCAGGCGGCGCACCACGAAGAGCCCGAGGCCGGTGCCGCGGGCAGAGGCGCCCGGGGCGCGGGAGAACTCCTCGAAGAGCTGGCCGCGGAAGGACTCCGGCACGCCGGAGCCCTGGTCCTCGACGTCCAGGTGCGCCCACGGGCCCTGCTCGCCGACGGTGACCACGACCGGCGGTGCGCCGTACTTGCGGGCGTTGCCCACCAGGTTGGTCACCATCTGCTCCAGCCGGCCGGGGTCGGCCCGGACCCGCAGGGAGTCCGCCTCGCCCCCGTCGCGGGCCAGCACGTGCAGGGCCACGTCGGGGTGGGCGGTCAGGATCGTCTCGAGCGTCTCGACGAGGTCGAGCGGCTCCAGGCGTACGTCGAGCACCCCGCGGCGAGCCTGGGCGGCGGTCAGCAGGTCGGCGGTGAGCGAGTCCAGGCGTGCGGCCTGGCGCCCGACCGAGGCGACCATCGCGGCCCGGCGGGCGGGCTCGAGCTCGTCCTCACCGGGCGCGAGGACCTCGGCGATCCCGCCGAGGACCGTCACCGGCCCGCGCAGCTCGTGGGCGGTGGTGGTGATGGCCGAGCGCAGCCGGGCCACCTCCTCGTCGGCGGGGTCGGGGCCTGCGTAGACGAGCAGGGAGGCACCCGAACGCGTGCCGTGGATCGCGAAGCGCGCGCCGTCGTGCACGACCTGCACCCGCACCGACTCGTCGGGCACCTCGGACGGGTCGCGCCCGGAGACGGCGTCCCAGAGGCCGGGCAGCAGGTCGGCCAGCGACGACAGGTGCCCGGCGGCGATCCCGAGCATCTGGGTGGCGGCGCCGTTCGCGAAGCGCACCGTGCCGTCGGCGTGGTCGGCCACGATCATGGCCACCGGCGCGTGCTCGACGAGCAGGGCGGCCGGGTCCGCGGCGAGCAGGTCGGCGGGCGCCGCGGCCGGCTCGTCCCGGGGCGGCGACGCGGGCGCGTCGTCCTGGCCCAGCACGACCCCGCGGCGGGCCTCGCTCTCGGCGGCGATCCGGCGCAGGCGGTCGACGATGGCCGGCAGCCGGGTGCCCTTCTCGACGTAGCCGTCGGCCCCGGAGACCAGGGCCTGGTCGCGCATCGCCGTCGCCCCGAAGCCTGACAGCACCACGATCGTCGCGGCCGGGCGCGCGCGCCGCAGGTGCGGCAGCGCCTCGAGCCCGTCCATCACCGGCATCGCCAGGTCCAGCACCACCAGGTCGGGCTCGGTCTGCTGCGCCGCCACGATGCCGGCGCGCCCGTCGCCGGCCTCGCCGACGACCTCGAAGTCGTCGGTCTCCTCCAGGGTCATCGCGAGCAGCTCGCGCAGGTCGGGGGTGTCGTCGACGAGCAGGGTGCGGCGCCGGTGGGTCCCGGCGCCGGGGTGGCGGTCCGTCATGCCCGTTCCTCCGGTCGCTCGACCGGGGCGGTGTCCGATGCGCCCGGCGCCCCGGCCGTGGGCCGGTCCACCACGGCGGCGCTGGACCGCAACAGGTGCGCAGCGCCGTGCCGTCCGCCCCCGAGCAGATCGGTGATGATCCCGCCGACCGACCCGATCGCGGTTTCGAGGGCGTCGAGGGCCTTGTCGCGCTCGCCCACCTCGAGCGACATCCGGGCGACCACGAGTGTCTGCAGGACGTCGTCGTTCAGCTCCAGCGCCTGCCGCTTGCGCTGTTCGAGGTCGGTGAAGAGCGCCGGCCCGGCCGTCAGCGACGAGTAGCTGCGCCGCAGCGAGAGGTAGTACGCCGCGACCACGGCGCCGAGCACGTCCCAGACCGCCAGCGGCCACCCCCAGGCCTGACGCATCGCGACGCCTTGGACCACGTCGACCCCGAACCACGGCATGGCCATGTGGAGTGCGTGCGACCCGTGGTGCACCGCGCAGGTCAGGAAGATGGCCGCGGTCGCGGCGCCGAGCGGGTTGGTGCGCAGCTGCCCCGTGCGCAGCAGGGGCCGCGTGATGGCCAGGGTGATCAGCACGTAGCTGACCGCGATCAGGACGTTCGCGGCGATCCCGATGCCCCAGGGCACCTCAGACACCCCCGCCGGGGGCTGAGCTGGCCAGGACGAGGACCGGCAGGGCGAGCACGCTCAGGGCGGCCCAGCCCAGCGCACCGCGGTGCCACCGGACGCCGGGGGACAGCGGGCGTACGGCGCCGGTCGCGAGGACCCACAGGCAGGCGGCGACCGCGACGAGCTGCCAGACCACGGCGGCCGAGTCCCACGCCCCGACCGGTTCGGGTCCCTCGAGACCCGGCAGCCCAACGGTGCGGCTGAGCGCCCAGGCGGCCAGCACGGTGCCGTGGAGGACGAGGCCGGCGGCTGCCAGCGTCGGCAGCCCCGGACTGGTCGGCGCGCGTCGCAGCGCGAGTCCCGCCCAGGCCAGCTGGCCCAGTGCCGCTGCGGCGAAGAGCAGGCCCAGCAGCTCGCTCTCGGCGGCGTGGGCGGGGCCCATCGCAGCGTGCACGCCGGCCGCGGCGGCGCTGGAGACGATCGCGACGGGCCACACCACCGGTCGTCGTGCGGGAGCGGCCGTCGCCTCGGCGGCGTCCGCGCTGCCTAGCCAGGCCCCCGAAGGCACCGCGCCGACGAGCGTGGGTCGGGCGGCGGGTGACTCGCGCGACACCGAGCCGAGCAGGAGGGCACCCACGCCGACGAACCCGGCGACCAGGAGGCCGTAGTGGAGCGTGTGCCCCACCACGGACGCGAGGCTGAGGGGAAGCACCGAATCAGGGTAGGTCGCGACCGGGTCGCTGGTCAGAGTCGTTGTGCCTCAGATCAGCCCGCCCTTGCGGCCCCTCCGCGCACCCCCGACCTCACCCCCCGGGGCCGGCGAGCCACTACCGTGAGCGCACGGGTCCACGTCGTCGTGGACCGTGGCCGGAGGGTATGGGGCTCGTGGACTGGCTGAGCGTGGACGGCGTGGTCGACGCCGTCGTCACGTGGTGGACCCACATCCACTGGGTCCACTTCCTGACCATCCCGCTGTTCACCGGCGTCGTCGGCTTCCTGATCAACTGGTCCGGCCTGTGGATGCTGTTCAGCCCCGTGCGCTTCCGCGGTGTGCGGATCCCCGGGATGCGGGAGCTGGCCTCGGTGCTGCCGCGCAAGATCCAGGAGGTCCCCGGTGTCCTCCAGGGCGGGGTCGGCTGGCAGGGCATCATCCCCGCGCGCGCCGCCAAGATGGGCAGCATCGCGGTGGACAAGGCCATCGCGAAGCTCGGCACGCCCTCGGACTTCTACCAGCAGCTCGAGCCCGAGCGGATCGCCGAGCACGTCGTCGCCAGCTTCCGCCCGGAGATCCCCGCCCTGGTCGACGAGGTGATGCGACGCGAGCACCCCCGGTTGTGGCGCGACCTGCCCGGCCCGGTCCGCGAGGCCGTCGTGGAGCGGGTGCAGAACCAGGTCCCGGCCGTGGTCACCCGGGTCACCGACGAGATCGGCGAGCACATCGACCAGCTGCTCGACCCCAAGATCATGGTGATCGACCACTTCCGCGAGAACCCCGCGCTCGTCGTGCGGATCTTCCGCGACTTCGGCCAGCGCGAGCTGGACCTGATGGTGCGGTTCGGCTTCGTCTTCGGCTTCCTGCTCGGCGTGCCCGTCGCCGTGGCCGACAGCATCGTGGGCCAGTGGTGGCTGCTGCCGATCCTCGGGGTCATCGTCGGGTGGGTGACCAACGCGCTCGGGATGTGGTTGATCTTCGAGCCGACCGAGCCGCGCCGCATCCTCGGGATCCGGGTGCACGGGCTCTTCCTGCGCCGCCAGGACCAGGCCGCGGAGGTGTACGCCCGGATCATCGCCGAGGACGTCATCACGCTGGAGCGGATCGGCGACTTCCTGCTCAACGGCCCCCGCGGCGACCGGACCCGGCAGCTGCTGGCCACCGCGATGAGTCCGGCCATCGACCGCGCGGCCGGACCGGCCCGCGGCGCGGTCCGGGTGGCGATGGGCGCCGAGCGGTTCGACAGCATCCGCGACTCCGTGGCGCGCGAGGCCGTGGGTCGTACCCTCACGCCGTTCCAGGACCGGGCGTTCAACGCCCAGCAGGCCGAGCGGATCCAGGAGCTGGTGGCCCGGCGCACCAAGGAGCTGCCGCCGCGCGACTTCGTGGAGATGATGCGCTCGGCCATCCGCGAGGACGAGTGGATGCTCTACGCCCACGGCGCGATCATGGGCCTGGGGGGCGGGTTCCTCCACCTCGCCTTCTTCGGGGTGGGAGGCTAGGTCACCGTGAGCAGCCTGGTACCCCGAGAGTCCCGCGAGCGGCTCGAGCGCGCCGCCGGGTCGGTGCCCGGTCTGGCCCGCGTCGCCGCCTCCGCGGCCTGGCACACCACCGGCTGGGGCGTGCGTACGGGGCTGCGCGGCACCCGCCGCGTCGCCCGCGCCGCCACCTCGGCCGACGAGGCCGCGGCGCTGATCGACGACGTCACCGAGACCGTCGGTGTGGTGGGCGACCTGGCCCGCAAGTTCTCCTCCGGCACTCCGGTCGGCCGCGCCCTGATCGAGGCCGGCACCTCCCTCGGCGGGCTCGCCGAGGTGAGCCGCGAGAACCGCGAGGTGCGTGAGCAGGCCGCCGGCGGCGAGCGGGAGCCGTACGACGCCCCGGGCCCGCACGGGGGCCACGTGGTGCATGGCTCGGTCGTGCGCGACGACCACCTCGAGAGCCAGACCCTGCGCGAGCTGGGGCAGGACCTGCTGCGCCGCTCCCGCGACGTGTGGGCCGACGACGAGGACCACCCGGCGTACTCCCGGATCCTCACCGAGCTGGCGCCCGACGAGGGCCGGATCCTGCTGCTGCTGCTCGAGGGCGGCCCGCAGCCGAGCGTCGACGTGCGCACGGGCGGCCCGGTCGGCATGCTCTCCTCGCAGCTGGTCGCCCCGGGCCTGACCATGATCGGCAGCCGCGCCGGCTGCCGGCACGGCGAGCAGGTTCCGTCCTACCTCAACAACCTGTTCCGCCTCGGACTGGTGTGGTTCTCCCGGGAGGCGCTGCGCGACCCGCTCGAGTACCAGGTCGTCGAGGCCCAGCCCGACGTCCTCGCCGCGCTGCACTCCGTGCGGTTCGCCAAGGTGGTGCGGCGCAGCATCCACCTGACGCCGTTCGGGGAGGACTTCTGCCGGGCGTGCCTCGTCGTCGAGGAGGCGCGCGACGCGTCCTTCCCGCAGCACGCGACGCCGGACACCGGGGACCCCGGCGGCTCCTAGGTCGTCGGTGGGGTCGTGGCGGCCGGCAGGTGCAGGCTGAAGACGGCGCCGCCCTCCGGGCCGGTGCCGCAGGTGGCCTCGCCGCCCATCGCCTGCAGCAGCGTGCGCACGATGTAGAGCCCGAGGCCGGTGCCGCCGGAGGCGCCCTCCTTGCCGCGGGTGAACTCGGTGAAGACGCGTTCGACGAGGTCGGCGCCCACCCCGGGACCGTGGTCGACCACGTCGACGACCACGCGGTCGGGGCGCGCCTCGTCGGGGCGGACCCGCACCTCGACCGGCTGCCGGCCGTGGAGGTGGGCGTTCGAGAGCAGCGTCCGCAGGGCCTGCGCCAGGCGCACGGGGTCCGCCCGGACGGCCCGGTCGTCCTCGACCGTGACCGCGACCGCGCCCTCCGGCCCGGAGGTGGTCACCGACAGGTCGTGCTCGGCGGCGACCCGCCGCGCCACCTCGGTGGCGTCGACGTCGGCGAGGTCCACGCGCAGGGCGCCACGCTGGAAGTCGGCGGCGGTGAGGAGGTCGGCGGTGATGCTGTCCAGGGCCCGGGTCTGGCGCAGGACGGCCGCGACCCAGCGGTCGCGGTCCTCGGGCGTGGCGGGCCCGGTGGCCGTGCCGTCCTCGGCGAGGAGCGTCTCGGCGATCGCACCGAGCACCGCGACCGGCCCGCGGACCTGCTGGGCGGCGGTGCCGATCGCGCGGCGCAGCACCCCGACGTCCTCGCGGGAGGAGTCGAGGTAGACCAGCACCGACCAGCCCGTACGCCGGAGCGTGGCGCGGGCCCGGCCGCCCACCAGCTCGACGTCGAAGGACGCGTCGGCGTCGAGGCGGTGGTAGGAGACCATCGAGGCCAGCTCGGGCGCGGAGACCGCGAGCGGGCTGCCCGGTCGGGCCGAGCCGAGGAGGCGCTGGGCGACCGCGTTGACGGTGAGGATGCGGAACAACGGCTCGTCGGCCAGCTCCAGGACACCGAACGGCGCCAGGGCCAGCGCCTCGGTGCTGCCGCCGCCGCGGTCGGCGGGGTCCGCGTCGGCGGTGGTCGGCTCGACGCGGTCGGAGCTGACGGCGGTGGCGTCCGGCACCACCGACAGGGCGCGTCCGCTGCGGCCCGCCGGGGCCGCGCAGACGGTGCGGACGTAGTCGAGGATCGAGGGGAGCGGGGCGCCCTTCTGGACGTAGCCGTCGGCGCCGACCGCGACGGCCCGCGCGGACATCTGCTGCGCGCCGAACCCGGACAGCACGATGATCTTCGCGGTCGGGACCAGCCGGCGGATCGCGGGCAGCGCCTCGATCCCGTCCATCACCGGCATCGCGAGGTCGAGCAGGACCACGTCGGGGCGGTGCTCGCGCACGGTCTCGATCCCGGCCCGGCCGTCGCCGGCCTCGGCGACGATCTCGAAGCCACCGCGGGTCAGTGCGAGGGACAGGAGCTGACGGAGGTCGTCCGTGTCGTCGATGACGACGACGCGCGGCGGGGGGACGACCGCGGAGGTGTTCACTTCATCGACTCCGATCACGGTGGACCCCCCAGACGATACGCAGGCTCGGCGCCGCGTGCGACGGATTCGGCCGATGACCTGCGAGCACCCTCCTCGCGGTGACGTCGGGTCCCCGGTGACGGGACGCGGTCGACCGCCGCAGGGGCTATGCTCTGACTGAACAAAGTTGAGTGAGGTCCACTCAGGTTCTTCCAGGAGGTCCACCATGGCGCAGTTCGGTGCGGAGAAGTTCACCACCCGCAGCAGGGAGGCCGTCGAGGCCGCCCAGCTGGCCTCGACCACGGCCGGCAACAGCACCACCGACCCCGTCCACCTGCTCGTGGCGCTGCTGCGACCCGACGACGGCACCGCCCGGACGCTCGTCAGCCGCACGGGCGCCGACCCGGCCGCGCTGCTCGTGGCCGCCGAGCGGGCCGCCGCCGCCCTGCCCCGCGCCTCCGGCTTGACGGTCCAGCAACCGGCCGCCTCCGCCGCGCTCACCCGCGTGCTCGCCGGTGCGCTCGACCTGGCCTCCTCGCTCAAGGACGACTACGTCGCCACCGAGCACCTGCTGATCGCGCTGGCCGGTACCGAGTCCGGCGCCCAGCGGCTGCTGACCGACGCCGGGCTGTCCGAGCAGGGACTGCGCGAGGGCCTCACTGCCGTCCGCGGGAACCGCCGGGTGACCAGCCAGGACGCCGAGTCGACCTACGAGGCGCTGGAGAAGTACAGCGTCGACCTCACGGCGCTGGCCGAGTCCGGCGACCTCGACCCGGTGATCGGCCGCGACGCCGAGATCCGCCGCGTCATCCAGGTGCTGTCCCGGCGTACCAAGAACAACCCGGTCCTGATCGGCGAGCCCGGCGTCGGCAAGACCGCCGTCGTCGAGGGCCTGGCCCAGCGGGTCGTGGCCGGCGACGTGCCCGACTCCCTCAAGGGCCGCCGCGTGCTGTCGCTCGACCTGGCCGCGATGGTGGCCGGCGCGAAGTACCGCGGCGAGTTCGAGGAGCGCCTCAAGTCGGTGCTCGAGGAGATCAAGGACGCCGGCGGCCAGGTGATCACCTTCATCGACGAGCTGCACACCGTCGTCGGCGCGGGCGCCGGCGGCGACTCCGCGATGGACGCCGGCAACATGCTCAAGCCGATGCTGGCCCGTGGCGAGCTGCACATGATCGGCGCGACCACGCTGGACGAGTACCGCGAGCGGATCGAGAAGGACCCCGCCCTGGAGCGCCGCTTCCAGCAGGTGCTGGTCGGCGAGCCGAGCGTCGAGGACACCATCCAGATCCTGCGCGGGATCCAGGAGAAGTACGAGGCGCACCACGGGGTGCGGATCACCGACGCCGCCCTGGTCGCGGCGGCGACGCTGTCCGACCGCTACATCACCGGCCGCCAGCTGCCCGACAAGGCGATCGACCTGATCGACGAGTCCGCCTCACGGCTGCGGATGGAGATCGAGTCCTCCCCGGAGGAGATCGACGAGCTCCGCCGCCGCGTCGACCGGATGAAGATGGAGGAGTTCGCGCTGGCCAAGGAGTCCGACGACGCCTCCGTCGACCGGCTGGCGACCCTGCGCGGCGAGCTCGCCGACGCCGAGGAGGAGCTGCGCGCCCTCGAGGCCCGATGGGAGCAGGAGAAGAGCTCGTTGGAGGGCGAGGGCGAGCTGCGCCGCCAGCTCGACCAGCTGCGCGGCGAGGCCGACCGGCTGCTCCGTGACGGCGACCTGGCCGGGGCCAGCGAGATCAACTACGCCCGGATCCCGGACCTGGAGCGGCAGATCGAGTCGGCCGCCGCGGCGGAGAAGAACGTCGTCGAGCCGCTGGTCGGCGAGGAGGTCGGGCCCGAGCAGATCGCCGACGTGGTCGAGGCCTGGACCGGCATCCCCACCGGCCGGCTGCTGGAGGGCGAGACCGCCAAGCTGCTGCAGATGGAGGAGGTGCTGGGACGCAGGCTGGTCGGCCAGCGCGAGGCCGTGGCCGCGGTCAGCGACGCCGTGCGCCGCTCGCGCGCCGGCATCGCCGACCCCGACCGCCCCACCGGGTCGTTCCTGTTCCTCGGCCCCACCGGCACCGGCAAGACCGAGCTGGCCAAGTCGCTGGCCGACTTCCTCTTCGACGACGAGCGCGCGATCGTGCGCATCGACATGAGCGAGTACGGCGAGAAGCACTCCGTCTCGCGGCTGGTCGGGGCGCCCCCGGGCTACGTCGGCTACGACGAGGGCGGGCAGCTGACCGAGGCGGTGCGGCGCCGGCCGTACTCGGTGGTCCTGCTCGACGAGGTCGAGAAGGCGCACCCGGAGGTCTTCGACGTGCTGCTGCAGGTGCTCGACGACGGCCGGCTCACCGACGGCCAGGGCCGCACGGTCGACTTCCGCAACACGCTGCTGGTGCTGACCTCGAACCTCGGCTCCTCCTACCTGGTCGACCCGACCATGGACCCCGAGAAGAAGCGTGACGCGGTGATGGCGACCGTGCGCGCGTCGTTCAAGCCCGAGTTCCTCAACCGGTTGGACGAGGTGGTCCTCTTCGAGGCGTTGGGTCGCGACGAGCTGACCCACATCGTCGACCTGCAGCTGGCGCTGCTGGAGAAGCGGCTGGCGGTGCGCCGGATCACCGTCGACGTGAGCGCCGCGGCGCGGACGTGGCTGGCAGAGGTCGGCTACGACCCGGCGTACGGCGCGCGCCCGCTGCGTCGGCTGATCCAGACCACCATCGGCGACCCGCTCGCGCGGCTGCTGATCGGCGGTCAGGTCGCGGACGGGTCGGCCGTGCGGGTCGACGTGGCCGAGGACGGTGCCGGGCTGGTCGTCGGCTGAGGTCGACGTCGCACCCGGGCGTCAGGGGTGGACGCGGTCCCGCTGGTCGGGCACCGCGCCGCCGCCCGGGCGGCGCACCGGACCGAACGACCCGTCGCTGCGCTCCGCGCCCTCGGTGGAGCAGGGGTAGCGGCCGGACATCCGCGGCAGCGGCTGGATGAACATCGGCGTGACCAGCCAGCGGCCGTCGGCGTCGTCGTAGGCGTCGCCGACGGCGATCACCGGCCGGGGGTGCGGCTCCTAGCCGGGCTCGGTGATCACCGAGCGGCCCTCGGGGTCGACGCGGTCCAGCACCTTGAGCAGCGCGTTGCGCAGCTGGACGAGCTCGCGGGGCCGCATCGCGTCGATGACGAGGTGGCGGACGTGCTCGACGTGGCCGGGGGCGGCGGCGACCAGGGCCTGCCAGCCGGCCTCCTCGAGGTGGGCGACCTTGACCCGCCGGTCCTGGGGGTGGCCGTCGCGGCGGACGTACCCGCGGGCCTCGAGGCGCTTGACCACGTTGGACAGCCGCGACAGCGACCCGGCGACGACCGAGGACAGCTGCGACATCGGCAGGGCGTGGTCGGGCTGCTCGGAGAGCATCGCCATCACGACGTACTCGAAGTGGTTGAGGCCGGCGTCGCGCTGCAGCTGGGCGTCGAGCGCGGCCGGGAGCGTGATCAGCGTCCGGGAGAGCGCGAGCCAGCTCTGCCGCTCGTCGGGGGACAGCCACCGGGGCTCCGGGACGCCGCTCGCGTCCACCGTGTCGTCACTCACGCCCCCACCCTAGGGCATTACTTGCATCTTGAAGTTTCAACCGCTACGGTTACATCAATCTTGAACCAATCCACCACGACACCAAGGAGCTCCTCATGGGCATCTTCAACCGCTCGAGCAAGTCCGACACCGACACCACCGCCCAGAACCCCGCCCAGGCCGCCGGCGTCGCCGTCGCCGACGCTCCCGTCTCCGCCGACCTGACCGGTGACTACACGATCGACCCGAGCCACTCGCGCCTCGGCTTCTCGGCCCGCCACGCGATGGTCACGACCGTCCGCGGCGCCTTCGGCGAGTTCTCCGGCACCGCCCACGTCGACGCCGCGAACCCGTCGGCCTCGACCGTCGCGCTGAGCATCCCGGTCTCGACCGTCAGCACCGGCTCGGCCGACCGCGACGGCCACCTGGTCTCCGCCGACTTCTTCGACGTGGAGAACCACCCCACCATCACCTTCACCTCGACCACGGTCGAGCGCTCGGGCGACGACTGGGCGATCACCGGCGACCTCGTCATCAAGGGCGCCTCGAAGTCGGTCACCATCGACTTCGAGTCCACCGGCACCGCCACCGACCCGTTCGGCAACCAGCGCGCCGGCTTCGAGGGCAGCACCACCATCAACCGCAAGGACTGGGGCCTGACCTGGAACGCCGCGCTCGAGACCGGCGGCGTGCTCGTCTCCGAGAAGATCAAGCTCGAGTTCGACATCTCCGCGATCAAGAACGTCTGACCGATGTCGGAGGCCCTGCACTCGACGACGGCCCGGGCCGACGCGCGGATCGACCCCGGTCATCCGTTCGCCGCGCACCTGCGGACGGCGGACGCGCTCCGCGCCACCCGCCCGCACCGGGCCTGGACGCCGGCTGACGGACCGCTGCCCGCGCTCTACCTGAGCCACGGCGCGCCGATGCTGTTCGAGATGCCGGGCTGGATGGACGAGCTCCACTCGTGGGGGCAGCGACTGCCGCGCCCACGCGGGATCGTCATCGTCTCCGCGCACTGGGAGCGGGCGCCGACCTCGCTGTCGGCACCGCACCCGAGCGAGCTGGTCTACGACTTCGGCGGCTTCGCGCCGATGTACTTCGACATGCGGTACGACACCCCCGACGCCACCGCGCTCGGCCGTCAGGTGGCCGGCATGATGCCGGCGGGCGAGGAGCTGCACCGGCACCGCTCCCGGGGCCTCGACCACGGCGCGTGGGTTCCGCTGAAGATCATGTACCCCGAGGCCGACGTGCCCGTGGTCCAGCTGAGCATGCCCACGCACGACCCGGGCCGGCTGATGCAGCTCGGCCGCCGGCTGCGCGACCTGCGCGCGCAGGGGGTCCTGGTCGTCGGGTCGGGCTACATGACCCACGGCCTGCCCTACCTCGACAGGTCGCGCCCCGAGGCGGTGCCCGGCTGGTCCTCCGACTTCGACCTCTGGGCCGCCGACGCGCTGCGTACCGGCGACGTCGACGAGCTGGCGTCGTTCCGCGACAGGGCGCCGGGCATGCCGTACGCCCACCCGACCGTCGAGCACTTCACGCCGCTCTTCGTGACCCTCGGCGCGGCCGACGACCCCACCGCCCCGCCGATCACGGCGATCGACGGGTTCGGGATCGGGCTGTCGAAGCGGTCCTTCCAGGTCGCCTGACCGGCTCGGCCGGCCCGGGCGTCCGGCAGTGACCGCCGGGATGTCTTGACAGCCCGTAGGCCCCCGAGGATTCTCGGTCGGAGGGCTGGACGCTGCTCCAGGTGCGACGGTCCACCCAGCCGAGGGGAGGGCCGATGGCCCCGAGACGTCGTCAGTGCGCCGCCATGCAGGAGTACGAGCGGCTGCTCGAGGAGCAGCCGTCGTTCCGCGGCAACCAGCAGCGCGCGGAGCAGTTCACCGCTCGCGCGGTCATGTCCGGGGAGGCCGAGCGGGTCGCGCGCCGGCTGGTGACGATCCCGGTCGTCTTCCACGTCGTGCACCGCACCGGGCCGGAGGACGTCAGCGCGGAGCAGCTCCAGAGCCAGCTCGGCGTCCTCAACGGCGACTTCCGCGCGACCAACCCGGACACCTCGAAGGTGCCCGCCCCGTGGAAGGGCCTGGTCGGCGACGCCAAGATCGAGTTCCGGATGGCGAGGCGCGACCCGGCGGGCAGGAAGACCGACGGCGTCGTGCGCGTCCAGACCGAGCGCCGCTCGTTCGGGCCCGGTGACGACGTCAAGCGGGCGAGCAGGGGCGGGTCGGCGGCCTGGCCGGCGGACGCCTACCTCAACATCTGGGTCTGCACGCTGGGCAACGGCCTGCTCGGGTACGCCCAGTTCCCCGGCGGCCCGAAGGCGACCGACGGTGTCGTCGTGCTGAACACCGCGGTGGGCACCGAGGGCACCGCGGCAGCGCCGTTCGACGGCGGGCGGACGCTCACCCACGAGATCGGGCACTGGCTCAACCTGCGCCACATCTGGGGCGACACCCTCGACTGCAGCGGCGGCGACCGGGTCCCGGACACCCCGAACTGCGAGGGACCGAACACGGGCCGGCCGACCTTCCCGGTGATCACCTGCAGCAACGGCCCGCACGGCGGGATGTTCATGAACTACATGGACTACGTCGACGATGCCGCGATGGTCATGTTCACCGCCGGCCAGGTGACCCGGATGAATGCGTGCCTGGCCGGGCCCCGCAAGTCGTTCGCGCCGGCCTGATGCTCACCGGCCTGATGCGCACCGGCAGGGTGGTCCTGTGAGGAGCGACGACGTCACCGGCCGCTGGGTGCACGTGCAGGAGGAGGACACCGCCGACGAGATGGTGTTCCGTCCGGTCGGCACCACGCTGCCGCCGGCCCGGGGTCGGGTGGCGTTCGACCTGCGGGCCGACGGCACCTTCGCCGAGACCGGTCTCGGCGCGACCGACGCCCCCGAGGAGGCCAGCGGCAGCTGGGACCTGACCGACGACACCCTCACGCTGAGCGAGGGGGCGTCCCAGGGCGTACCCCGACGGATGGCGGTCGTGACCGCGGACGCCGAGCGCCTGGTCGTCCGCAAGCGGTAGCCGCCCTACCCGGACACGACCGCAGCGGACCACCGCCACCAGGTGGCGGTGATCCGCTGCGGTCAATGCGGAGCGGGGTGGGTCAGCGTCGCTTGCGCGGGACGCAGGCCTGTCCGATGTTCACCTTGTCGCCCCGGTCGACCACGACCTTGCGGCTGGCGCGGACCTGATCGCGGCGGTCGGTGCAGGTGAGCTGCCAGGCCTCCTTGATGCCGCTGGTCTGCGGCGGCTCGGGGCCGGAGAAGGAGACCTCGCCCGACCACTCTCCGACCGCGCCCTCGTAGTTCTCGGCCGTCACGGTGTATGTCCCGGGGACCGGGTCGGGGATGGTGATGACCTCGGGGTTGTCCAGGGTCGCGCCGGAGCCGACCGTCTCGCCCTCAGGGCCGGTGACGTAGAAGTCCCAGTCGGCGTCGTCGGGCCACTCGATGCTGACCGTGGCGAAGCCGTTGTCGGCGTCGGGCAGGCCCTCCACCTCGAAGGTGGTCTCCTCGGACTCGCCCTCGGCAGGCACGCCCGCGGGGTTCGTCAGGGTGAGGGTCTCCTGCGGCGGTGCCTCCGCCTCGCGGCCGTAGCGACCGGCGACCAGCGGCCGGGTCGAGGGGTTGACGTCCATCCGGAACCGGCCGCCGTCGGAGCGGTAGCGGGTGGTCAGGTGGTCCTCGAAGTAGATCTGGCTGCGCGTCGTGCCGTCGGCCTGCAGGATCGGCGAGGTGGGCGAGACGTGGGTCTTGCTCACCGTGATCGTGCGCTGTGCGGGTGCGCGTCCGACGATCCGGGAGTGGTACTTCGGCGCCATCGCCGCCTCCATCGCCTGGAGGTACGCCTCCCGGTTGCCGCCGCCGCTGCCGGCCGCCTCGGTCGCGCCGGTGTACTCGCCGACCACCGCGTCCTCGTACGCCGGGTGGAAGCCGTCCGGGCCGATCTCGAAGGTGTAGCCGAAGCCGCCGGTGATCCAGTAGCTCCAGTCCTCGGTCGAGCCGGACGTGTCGTAGAGCTGGTAGGAGGCCTGGCTGACGTAGCCGTTCGCCTCGGCCCACGAGTCGCCGAGCTCCTTGAGCGCGAGCTCGTCGGGGGACTTGCCGGTCGAGGCGATGGCCGGCGGGCGCAGGATCAGGTTCGAGTACGTGTGGTTGCTGATCATCATCGTGACCGCGCGCTCGGAGATGAGGCTGCGCACGGCGTCGCTCTCAGGCTCGCTGCCGGGCCCTTCGCCGCGGTAGGTGTCGCCCGACCAGCTGGTGCTCGCGCCGCCGCCGCCCCAGAAGCCGGGGTAGTTGCGGTTGAGGTCGGTGCCGCGCAGGCGCCCGGCCTGGTTGTCCTCGCAGGTGCCGGCGAGGTACTGCTCCGGGGTGTCCTCGGAGATCGAGCAGTTCTTGCGCTTCATCTCGTAGTCGAAGGTCGAGAAGTCGCCCAGCGGCTCGGCGCCGCGGGAGACCTGGAACCCGTCGACGTTGACGACGGGCACGATGATCAGCCGGGAGCCGCCGAGCAGCGTGCGGGCGCGTGGGTCGCCGTCGGCGTACGACTGGAGCATGTCGAAGCCGAACTCGAGGGTGTTCTCCGAGCTGGGCCACTCCCGAGCGTGGTGGGCGCCGAGGAGCAGGAAGGTCGGCTTGCCGTCGGCGACGGTGTCGGCGCCCGCGGTGATCTCCAGGCCCTTGATCGGCTCGCCGAGGACGGTGCGCCGCTCGAGGGTCAGCGGCTTGGTCAGCCTGGGGTAGCGCTGGGCGAGCATCCGCATGTCGGAGAGGTACTCGTCGTAGGTGCGGTAGGCGGTGCGGCCGCTGGGCAGCGGCGACTCGGCGACGCGGGCGTCGTACGCGGCGTCGGCCTTGCGCTGGCGGTCCGACTGCGCCTCGAGGTCGCGCACCTCGACGCTCCACGTGAAGCCGGCGTCGCGCAGCAGCTCACGGTCGGCCTCGTTGTAGAGCACGACCTCGATGCCGTTCCTGTCGGCGTGCTCGGTCGGGTCGAGCCCGAGCGCGAGCACCTCGTTGCGCCGGGCGACGGTGGGGGCGTCGACCTTGACGACCTGCACGCGGTCGTCCGCGCCGTTGCCGGGCTCACCGCTGGCCGGGCCGGTGACCGCGGCCGAGGCGAGCGTGAGGGCGAGGGCGCCGGACAGGCCGGCGCCGAGCACCGCCAGCCTCCGACGGCGCGATGGAAGTCGTTGACGCATGTTTTTCCTCCCGAGAGCGCGGTGCACCGGATGCACCGCAGTGTGAGTCACCCAACACCGGACGGGGCATCTTGTCGAGAGGCC
>JBBSKO010000018.1:0-17301 GCA_038256225.1 Propionibacteriales bacterium
GCTCCGGCCTCACCCGGCCGCGCCCGGTTCGACCCGGGCGACCGCCTGCGCCTCGACCGTGGCGCCCGGCAGCCAGGACACGAGACCGCCCGGCCCCTCCACCCGGCCGGTCACGGTGACGACCACCTCCGCGGAGCCGAGGGCGACGTCGACCCTCGCCCCGGGTGGCGCCACCCGCAGGGCCAGGTCGCGGGCCGACCCCGGGTCGTCACCCCGGGCCGCGGAGCGCGCCGCCTCGCGGGCGGCGTCGACCGTGCGCACCTGCGCGGCACCCACGGCCAGCAGCCAGCACAGCGCGACGGTCACCGCCACGAGGAGCGGCAGGACCAGGGCGGCCTCGGCCGTCACGGCGCCCCGCTCGGGCCGCCGCGGCACCGTCACCCGATCCCGAGCAGGCCCAGCACGTGGTCGAACAGGGTGCGCAGCAGCCGGTCGCCGAAGCCACCGGTCAGCAGGGCGTACAGCAGCCCGGCCAGCCCGGCGCCCGCCGCGGTACCCACGGCGTACTCGGCGGTGGTGATGCCGCGCTCGTCGCGGGCGTGCCCACCCGGGCCACGGGTCGGGCCGCCGGTCAGGCTGGTCGGGTCGGTCGGGTCGGTGGTGCGGGTCATCGGGTCTCCCTGGTGCCTCGTGGGCCGCGGCGCGGCCCGGTCGGACGAACCTCTCGCGCGGCCACCGCCCGCGGCCACGGGCCGACGGCGACCTGGGGACGGTGCGGACGGGGAGCCGCCTGTGGAGGCGGGCGGGCCGGTCACCACAGCGCGCCGAGCAGCCCGGCGACCAGCGGCACGATCCCGACCAGCAGGAACGCCGGGAGCAGGCAGAGACCGAGCGGGAGGGCGGCGCGGACGCCGACCGTGCGCGCCCGGTCCTCGATCTCGACCCGGGCCGTGGCGGCCAGGTCGTCGGCGAGACGCTCCACGACGTCGACGACGGACGCGCCGCTCTCGTGCGCCCGCGCCATCGCTCGTCCCCACGCCTCGAGCCCGGGCTCGGCGAGGAGCCCGCGCCATGCACCGGCGGGGTCGGCGCCGAGCGCCAGGCGGGAGGCCACGGCGCGCACGGGGTCGGTCGCCGGGCCGGGCAGGGCGTCGGCGATCAGCAGCAGCGCGGGGGCTGGCGCGGCCCCGGCACGCAGCGCCGCGGCGAAGAGCGCCAGGACGTGGGGCGCCCGACGGCGGACCTCCTCGCGCCGGGCACGGACACCGGCCGGCTCGACCCGCCCGGCGGCCCACCAGCAGCCCGCGCCGGCGGCGGCACCCAGCACCACGCCGGTGGCACCGCCCAGGACGGCGACGACGCCGCTGCCGGCCAGCAGGGCCAGGACCGCGCGGTGCCGCAGCAACGGCCCCCGGTCGCCGCCACGGTCGCCGCGCCCGGCGGCGGGAGACGTCCCGGTCCTGCCCGGCGCCGCCCCCCGGCCGGGCCCGGGGGGCGCGTGCCCGCCCGCGGACAGCAGCAGGACGGCCACCGAGGTCGTCAGCGCCGCGACGACGGCCAGGAACGGGCCGAGCGAGGTCGCAGTCCCGGTCACGGGCCGGTCCTCTCCACCCCGGCGGCGATGGCCTCGATCCAGGCCAGTCCGAGCCCACCCAGCGCGGCACCGAGGGCCAGGCAGGCCAGCCCCGCCGGGGAGTCGAGCAGGAAGGCCCAGGGGTCGCCCCCGGCGCCGGTGCCCATCAGCAGGGAGAGCAGCGGCAGGCCGGCCACGAGCCTCGCGGTCGCCCGCGCCGAGGCCAGCTCGCCCTCCACCACGCGGCGCAGCGACCGCTGCGCGACCAGGTCCGCGGCCACCCGGCCGAGGGCGTCGGCCAGGCCGGTGCCGGTGCGGTGGGCGACGTGCCAGGCCGCGGCCACCGGCACGAGGTCCCCAGCGCCGGGTCGCCGGGCGGCGGCCCTCAGCGCGGCGGGCACGTCCCCGCCGAGCCGGTCGGTCTCGGCCACGGGCCCGAGCGGCGCCCACTCGGCGGCCGCGCGAGCCAGGGCGTGACCGGTGGTGCGCCCGGCGACGAGCTCGGCCCGCAGCTCCTCGCACGCCTCCAGCACCCGCCCCCGCGTCGCGGCCGCCTCCCGCCGTTGCCGTCGGCCGGCTGCCAGGCGCACCGCGGCCAGCGCCACACCGAGCACCACCAGCAGCAGCGCCAGGCGACGGGGCGCCAGCGCGCCCGACCCGACCGCCCCGACCCCGGCCGCCCCGGCCGCCACCGCGGCGACGGCCGTCAGCCGGACGACCCGCGCACCCGCCTCCGACCGGTCACGGGGTGCCGCGACACCGCCCGCCGCGCCCGGCACCAGCACCGCGACCGCGGCGGCCGCGAGCAGCACGGCCACCACCAGCGGCGCGGTGGTGCTCACGCCCCGACCGGCACGCCGTCGAGCAGGTCGAGCAGCTCGCGGGCCGCCGCGCCGCGGGTGAGCACGCCGTCGGGCCCGACCCGCAGGGCACACCGGCTCTCCACCATCCCGGTCGCGTCCCGGCCCACCAGCGCCATCTCGGCCACACGGCGCCGACCGTCGCCGCCCCGGGAGAGGTGGACGACCACGTCCAGCGCCGACGCCAGCTGGCTGTGCGCGGCCTCCCGCCCCAGCCCGGCCGCCAGCGCGAGGGCCTCGACCCGAGCCGGCACGGAGGCCGCCGTGTTCGCGTGCAGGGTCCCGCAGCCGCCCTCGTGGCCGGTGTTCAGCGCCGCCATCAGCTCCACCACCTCACCGCCCCGCACCTCGCCGACCACGACCCGGTCGGGCCGCATCCGCAGCGACTGCCGCACCAGGGTGCGGAGGTCGACCGCACCGGCCCCCTCGGCGTTGGCCAGCCGGGCCTCGAGACCGACGACGTGCGGGTGGCGGGGCCGCAGCTCCGAGGAGTCCTCCACCACCACGAGCCGCTCGGCCGGGTCCGCGGCGCCCAGCATCGCCGCGAGCAGCGTGGTCTTGCCCGTGCCGGTGCCCCCGGTGACCAGGAAGGCCAGGCGCCGCGCCACCACGTCGCGCAGCAGCGAGGCCACCTCGGCGTCCATCATCCCGAGCGCCACCAGCCCGGCCAGGTCCGGTGCCTCCCGCCGCGGCAGGCGCAACGAGATCGACGAGCCGGGCCGCGCCAGCGGTGCCAGCACCGCGTGGCAGCGGGTGCCGTCGGGCAGCCGGACGTCGACGTACGGCGTGGCGTCGTCGAGGCGACGGCCCCCGAGGGCGGCCAGCCGCTGCGCCAGGCGCCGGACGGCGGCCTCGTCGGGCAGCACCACGTCGGTCGTCTCCAGGCCCCGCCCGCGGTCCACCCGGACCGGCTCGCACCCGTTGACCAGGACGTCGGTGACGCCGTCGAGGCGCAGCAGCGGCTCCAGCGGGCCGGCCCCGACCACGTCGCGACGGAGGTCCTCGAAGACCGCGAGCACCGTGGCGTCGCCGACCGGGCCACCGGTCGCCCGGAGGGCCGCCGCGACGCGGTGGGGCGTCAGCTCCCCGGGCTCCCCGGCCAGCAGGTCGCGCACCCGCTCGACCTCCGCCGCCCGCGACGGCGCACCCCGGGACGCGACCCCGGCGACCCCGGCGACCCCGGAGCTCACGCCACCAGCCCGGACGGCCCACGGACGGCGAGCAGCGCCAGCACCTCCGCCGCGGCCCGTCCCAGCGCGCCACGGCGGTGCCGTACCGGCCCCAGGCCCAGGTCGACGGACTCGGCCAGGCCCCGCTGGTCGGACATGCTCAGCAGCAGCGGCACCCCGGTCGCCCGTTCCAACCGCCCGGCGGCCACGGGGTCCCCGCGGACCACCAGCAGCGGCGCCGCCCGCCCGGCGAGGGCGTCAACCAGCCGGACCGCCGAGGCCGCGGGCGCGAGGCCCGGTCGGGCCACCACCAGCAACCGGTCCAGGCGCGCCAGCACGTCACCCCCGGTCGCGACCTGCCGGGCCAGGTCGACCACGACCAGCCGGTGGCCCCGACGGGCGGCGTCGAGGACGGCGCCGACCGCACCGGGCGGCGGGACGTCCGTGCGGGCTCCGTCCCGCCAGGTCAGCACCCCGAGGTCACCCTGCCGGGGCACCGCCTCCCGCAGGGCGCGGGCCCCGAGCCGGCCGGCGCTCCGGTCGAGGTCGTCCCACCCGACTCCGGGCCGGTCGTCCAGGCCGGTCACCCGGTCCAGGCCCGGACCGTGGGGATCGAGGTCGACCAGCAGCGTGCGCCCCCGGCCCGCGCCCACCTGGCCGAGCGCGGCCACCAGGGTCGTCACCCCCGCTCCACCGCTGCCGCCCACCACCCCGACGACCACGCCGGGGCCGTCCGCGGCGCCCGTCCCGCCCCGGCCGGGACCCTCCGCGCCGCGCCCGGTCGGTCCATCGGCGCCGCCGGGCGGCTCGGCCGCGTCGGCGACCAGGTCGCCGACCCAGGCGTCGCAACGCGGCAGGTCCAGGACGTCCTCGGCGCCGAGGGCGAGCGCGTCGCGGTAGGCGTCGTCCGGCACCGGCGGCCAGGTGACCAGGTGCACGGCCGCGCGCCGCGCCGGACTCAAGGACACCAGCTCGGGCGCCGCGTCGGTCCCGACCAGCACCAGACCCGCACCCGCCCACCCGCGCAGGGCGGCCGCCGGCTCCACCGGGGCCGACACCGCCGACCCCGCGGCGGCGGCCAGTCGCAGCAGGTGCTCGCGCAGGCCCGCGTCGCGGGTCAGCACGAGCACGGGCGGGCGGGAGGGGTCGTGGTCGGCGGCGTCCATGGCCCGAGGCTGCCCCGGACCGCGTGCGGCCGCACGGCCCCGACGGCGACCTGTGGACGCGGCCCGTGCGGCGCCCGGCTGTGGACGACCGGCGGCCGGCGGCCGGTCCGGTGGCCCCCACCGCAGCGCGACCCACCCCGCCGGCACCGTCACCGGCCTACGATGCCCCCATGGCCGACCCGACGCCCCTGCCGGCGCCGACCATGCCGCCCGCACCCACCGCGGCCTTCTTCGACCTCGACAAGACGATCATCGCCAAGTCGAGCACCCTGGCCTTCTCCAAGCCCTTCCAGGCCGGCGGGCTCATCTCGCGCCGCGCGGTGCTGCGCTCGGCGTACTCGCAGTTCGTCTACCTCGTGGGTGGTGCCGACCACGACCAGATGGAGAAGATGCGCGCCTTCATGTCGCAGCTGTGCGCCGGCTGGGACGTCGCGACGGTGCGCGAGATCGTCGCCGAGACCCTGCACCACGTGGTCGACCCCCTCGTCTACGACGAGGCCGTCTCGCTGATCGAGGAGCACCACCGGGCCGGGCGGGACGTCGTGATCGTGTCGACCTCGGGTTCCGAGGTGGTCGAGCCGATCGGCGCCATGCTCGGGGCCGACCACGTCGTGGCCACCCGGCTGGAGGTCGTGGACGGCCGCTACACCGGGGAGATCTCGTACTACGCCTACGCCGAGGAGAAGGCCCGCGCGATCACCGCGCTGGCCGCCGCGCACGGCTACGACCTCGACCGGTCCTTCGGCTACAGCGACTCGGTCACCGACGTCCCGATGCTCGAGGCGGTGGGCCACCCGCACGCGGTCAACCCCGACCGGGACCTGCGCCGGACGGCGGCGGCCCGGGGCTGGCCGGTGCTGAACTTCAGCCGACCGGTCACCCTGCGCTCCCGCCTGCGCCTGCCCTCGACCCGGCCGACGCTGGCGGTGCTCGCCGTGGGCGGCGCGGTCGCGGTGGGTGGCGTCGTCTGGGCCGGAGCCCGTCGCCGCCAGGTGTCCTGACCTTCGCGGCGGGGCAGGCCGACACACCGGAGCCCTTGTGTCCCAGGTCACATCGGCGTACAAAAGAGGTCACAACTCCACAGACGGCATGTGACCGGGTACCCACGCGGCGAACCACCCTTCCGACAGGGCGCTGACCCCGGCAAGACCGCGGCAGCAGACAACTGCACGCTTGGTAGCCCTTGGTTCATGTGCATCGGTGGCACCCGGGCCCTGCCCGGGTGCCACCACTACGTCCGGGCCCGCCCGCACCAGCCCGGACCGGACCGGACTCCAGGACTACAGGGCCTCGCGGCGCAGCGGGCTGGCCTCGGCCCCGGCCACCCAGGCCTCCGCGGCGTACAGCGCCCACGCGTGCACGCCGGCGCGGCCGCCCTCGGCGTACCCGCGCAGGTTCGACTCGTACTCCGCACGCAGGGCCAGGTGACCGGCCTCCGGGACCACCAGGGACTTCTCGTCCACCCCCCGGGCCACGGCGACCAGCCGCTCCACGGCGCGGGCCACCAGACCGTCGTGGCTGCCGAAGCAGGCCGCGGTGGCCAGCTCGGCGTGCACCACGGCGGCGACGAGCAGCGCCGGCGCCGCCGTCGGCGCGGTCAGCAGGTCGGCCACGCCGCGCAGCCGGCGCGCGCCGTCGCCGTCGCGGGGGCGGCCGCGTCGCTCGGCGGGCTGCGAGGCGGTCGCGGCCAGCGCGTGGAGGCGGGCCAGGGCCTGCAGGGGCGCCGTACGCAGGGTGGGCGCGAGCCCGAGCAGCTCGGTGGCCACCCGGACCGCGTCGCCGGCGGCGGCGTCGCCCTCGCCGTCGCGGACCTCGGCCAGGGTGGAGCCCGACCCGGCGAGCACGGCGCTCGCGTGGGCGCCGCGTAGCAGCGACTCCGCGGTGGTCTCCGGGCTGGTCCGGCGCAGGCCGCGGTCGCGGAGCATGACGTCGATGCCGTCGCGGGCGGAGGCGAAGGCGCTCGGCACGCCCTCGGCTGAGGCCAGCCAGGCGAGAGGGTCGGCGGCGGGCACTGCGGGCGGGACGGGCACAGCGGTCGAGCCTAGGAGACGGGCACGGCGGTAGCCTCGCCGGGATGAACGACGAGCAGCAGCAGCCGGAGGCCGCCCCCGCGCCGGGGCGGCCCGCACGGGCCTTCGGCCCGGTGGCCGACGCCTACGACCGGGGCCGCCCCGGCTACCCCCGGGAAGCCGCGACCTGGCTGACCGGCACCCGGCCGCTGTCGGTCCTCGAGCTCGGGGCGGGCACCGGCAAGCTCACCACCGAGCTGGTCGCACTCGGCCACGACGTCCACGCCACCGACCCCGACGAGGACATGCTGTCGCGCCTGTCGCTGCGGCTGCCCGACGTGCGGGTCAGCGAGGCCGCCGCGGAGGAGCTGCCCGTGCCCGACCGCTCGGTCGACGTGGTGGTCGGCGCCCAGTGCTTCCACTGGTTCGACCTCGACCGGGCGCTGCCGGAGATCGTGCGCGTGCTGCGGCCCGGCGGGCACGTCGCGATGGTGTGGAACGAGCGGGACGAGCGGATCCCGTGGGTGCGTCGGCTGGGCAGGATCCTCGGCAGCACCGGCGAGCCGCGCGACTGGACCACGCTGCTGAGCACCTCGGGCCTGTTCGGCTTCGTCGACGAGAGGTCCTTCGGGGCCTGGCAGACCCTGGACCGTGACCGGTTGCGCGACATGGTGCTGTCCCGGTCGCACGTGCGGGTGCGGGACGAGGAGGAGCGCGAGCAGGTCCTGGCCGAGGCCCTCGCGCTCTACGACGGGTTCGGTCGCGGGTGGGAGGGCCTCCAGCTGCCGTGGACCGCGCGCTGCTTCCGCTCGAGCGTCGCACCGCGGCGCGGCGTCGACCTGGACACCGGCACGCCCGCCGGCCCGGCCTCCGACCCCGCGGACGGCGGGCCCGAAGCCGGTCAGGACGCGGTGGACCCGCCGACCGACGACGACACCGGCACGCTGCTCATCGACTTCCGCTGACCCTCCGAGGCCGGCCACCGACGGGCCGCCTCGAGCGCGCCCGCCCGCTGCCCCACCAGGGCGACGACCTCGGGATGGGCCCCGAGCACGTCGGCGACCACCGACGCCCCGGCCGCCCGGGCCTGCTCGGCGAGCTTGCGGGCGAAGAACCCCGGGGCCAGGAGGTAGGGCGAGACGGCGTCGCCGGGGCGTACGACCTCGCCCACGCGGGGACCGATGCCCGACATCACCGCCAGCCGCGCCGGGCCACCCCAGGCCCGGCCGAGCAGCTCGGCGGCGCGCGCGAGGTCGCGCTGGGCGAGCGGGTCGCTGGAGCCGGCCGCGACCAGCACGACGGGGCAGCCGGGCTCGGCGCCGGCCGTCCGGAGCCGGTCGACCTGGGCGCTGGCCAGGCGGGCGTGCGGGCCCAGCGAGCGGCCGACCCGGACCGGCACCCGGGCGCCGTCACCGGCCCGCGGGACGTCCTCACGCACGTGCATCCCGGTCGTGAGCAGCAGCGGCACGACCACCGCCGGCTCGGCGAGCCCGGCCAGCACGTCCGTGACCAGGGGGTCCGCGAGCTCCACGAACGCCCCGGTCACCCGGCGGCCGGAGCGTCCGGCCAGGGTCGCCGCGAGGGTCAGGGCGACCTGGTTGCCGGCCGGCGTCCGGGTGCCGTGCGCGACCGTCACCACCGGGCCGGGGGCCGCCGCCACGGGCGGCATGTCAGGGGTCACCACGCCAGGTTAGGTCGTGCCTGCCCAGCGCCGCTCCCCCCGGACGGTGGCCTCACCGCGGCACGGCCAGCCGGTAGCCCCGCTTGACCACGGTCTGCACGCAGCGGGTGCCGATCGCGGCGCGCAGGCGGGCCACCGCCATCTCGACGGCGTGCTCGGAGCCGGCGGTCCCGGAGGGCAGCATGGCGAGCAGGGCACGGCGGGAGACGACGTTGCCGGGGTTGGCCACCAGCGCCTGGAGCACCGCCGCCGGGGCCGGGGAGAGCTTGACCTCGGCGCCGTCGAGCAGCACCGCGTCGCCGTGGAGCAGCAGCTGCTGGCCGGCCTCGAGGTCGAGCAGCAACCCCTCGCGACGCGACGGCAGCTCGGTCTCGAGCAGCTTGACCATCGCCGCGAGCCGGGACCGCTCCGGGTAGACCGTCGGCACGCCCCACATCTCGAACGCCGCCGCGGTGACCGGGCCGACGCAGACCGCGAGGACGTCGGCCTGGAAGGCGCTGATCAGCTCGTCGCGGCGCCCGGTCGAGCCGGCGGCCTCCATCAGGGCCGCCACGGCCGGTGCGGAGGTGAAGGTGACCGCGTCCAGCCTCCCGTCGGCGACGCGGTCGACGAGCTGGAACATCGGGGTGGGGTCCTCGGCGCTGGCCACCCGGTAGACGGTGACCACGGTGACCTCCGCGCCCTGGCGACGCAGCGCGTGGGCGACCATCGACAGCGACTGTCCGTGCTCCTGCACCAGGATCCGGAGCCCGGCCAGGTCGCGTCCGCGCAGGTGGTCGAGCACGTCCTCGAACAGCTCCGACTCGGGCGCCCACAGCTCCCGCAGCCCCGCGCCGCGCAGCGCGCCGACGCTCTTGGGCCCCCGGGCCAGGATCTCGGCGGGCTTGATCGCGGCGACGAGGTCCTCGCGCAGCCCCCACTCGGCGGCGGCGGCGAGCCAGGCCCGCATCCCGATGCCGGTGGTCACCAGCACCATGTCGGGCGGGTCCGCGATCACCTGCTCGGTGGCCGGACGCAGCTGGGCGGCCTCGACCTGGTTGGGGTCCAGCGACAGCGCCGGCGCCCAGTGCACCGCCGCCCCACGACGCTCGATCAAGGTCACCTGCTCCTCGACCTTGCGGGCCGCGGTGACGCCGACGTGGTAGCCGGCCAGTGGTCCCGCGGGCGCGGGCGGGGCGTCCGTCACGGCACCTCCGCCACCGCGGGCACGGGCCGCCGGGCGCCGACCTCGACGACCCCGTCGACCACGCGCGCCTCGAAGGACGGCGTCCGCACCGTCGGGTCGTCGAGGCAGACCCCGTGGCGCAGCCCGAACGGCTCCTTGTGCAGCGGCGAGGCGACGAACGGCTCGTCCCCGCGGCTGCCGACGATGCCCCGGGCGAGGACCGAGGCGCCCGTACGCGGGTCGTGGTTCCCCAGGGCGTGCACCTCGTCGTCGTGGGTGCGGAAGACCGCCACGGCCTCGCCGTGGACCCACGCCGCGACGCCGGTCTCTCGACGGATCTGCTCGATCCGGCAGACCGGCACCCAGCCCTCGGGCCCCCCCGCGCCGCCCGTCACCGGACGCCCACCGGGATCGTGGCGCCGAGGTCGACCGGCCCCGCCGCGGCCGCGGGGTCGCGGGGTCGGACCTGGTCACGCTCGACGTCGAAGGAGATGCTCGGGTCCGGCAGGTCGGGGGCGTTGACGAAGGAGACGAAGCGGGCGAGCTTCTCGGGGTCCTCCAGGGTGGCCTTCCACTCGTCGAAGTAGGCGTCGACGTGGTCGGCCATGTCGGCCTCCAGCTCGGCGCCGAGACCCAGCTCGTCGTCGACCACCACGGCTCGGACCCGGTCGAGACCACCGTCGAGGGACTCCACCCAGGGGGCGGTGCGCTGGAGCCGGTCGGCGGTGCGGATGTAGTACATGAGGTAGCGGTCCAGGTAGCGCACCAGCGTCTCGTCGTCGAGGTCCCCGGCGAGCAGCCGTGCGTGCACGGGCGTCGCGCCGCCGTTGCCGCCGACGTAGAGGTTCCAGCCCTTCTCGGTCGCGATCACCCCGAAGTCCTTGGAGCGCGCCTCGGCGCACTCGCGGGCGCAGCCGCTGACCCCGCCCTTGATCTTGTGCGGCGAGCGGAGCCCGCGGTAGCGCAGCTCCAGGGCGATCGCCATCGACGTCGAGTCCTGCACGCCGTAGCGGCACCAGGTGGACCCGACGCAGGACTTCACGGTCCGCAGCGACTTGCCGTAGGCGTGGCCGGACTCGAAGCCGGCGTCGACGAGCCGCTGCCAGATCACCGGCAGCTGCTCGACCCGGGCCCCGAACAGGTCGATCCGCTGGCCCCCGGTGATCTTGGTGTAGAGCCCGAAGTCGCGCGCCACCTCGCCGAGCACGATCAGCTTCTCCGGGGTGATCTCGCCGCCCGCGATCCGGGGCACGACGGAGTACGTCCCGTTGCGCTGGATGTTGGCCAGGAACGCGTCGTTGGTGTCCTGGAGGCTGCCGGTGGCGCCCTCGAGGACGTGGCCGTGGAAGCGGCTGGCCAGCACCGAGGCGACGACCGGTTTGCAGACGTCGCAGCCGCGACCCGACCCGTGCGCCTCGACGAGGGCGTCGAAGGTGCGGTAGTCGTGCACCACCACGAGGTCGAAGATCTCCTGCCGGGACAGCGCGAAGTGCTCGCACAGGCTGCGGTCGACCTCCTTGCCGACGGAGGCGAAGTGGTCCTCGACGATCGCCTTGACGGTCCCGACGCAGGAGCCGCAGGTGGTGCCGGCGCCGGTGCAGCGCTTGACGTCGGCGACGTCCTCGCACCGGTGCGGCTCGCCGTCGGGCCCGGTCACGCCGTCGCGCACCGCGCCCACGATCTCGCCCTTGCTGACGTCGTTGCAGGAGCAGACCTGCGCCTCGTCGGGCAGCGCCCCGACCCCCGTCGCCGGGGCGCCCCGGCCCGCGGGCAGGATCAGCTCCTCGGGGTTCTCGGGGAGCGCGATGCCGCTGGCCACCATCGGACGCAGCACGCCGTACGCCGCGGCGTCGCCGACCAGGATCCCGCCGAGCAGGCGGGTGCCGTCCTCGGTCACCACGAGCTTCTTGTACGTCCCCGCGACCGCGTCGGAGAAGACCAGCTCGAGCGCGCCCTCGGTCGTGGCGAACGCATCGCCGAACGACGCCACGTCGACGCCCAGCAGCTTCAGCTTGGTCGACATGTCGGCGCCGAGGAACCGCCCGGCGCCGCCGAGCAGCGCGTCCACGACGACCTCGGCCATGGCGTAGCCCGGGGCCACCAGGCCGTACATCCGACCGCCCGGTGCCGCGCACTCACCGACCGCCCAGACCCGGGGGTCGCTGGTGCGGCACTGCTCGTCGACCAGCACGCCGCCGCGCTCGGCCACCTCGAGGCCGCTGGCGCGGGCCAGCTGGTCGCGGGGCCGGATGCCGGCCGAGAACACGACGACCTCGGCCTCGACCAGCGGGCCCGGCTCGTCGCCGGCGCCGGCGAGCCGCAGCCCGCCCACCCCGGTGCCGTCGGGGCCGGCCTCGACGGCCTCGGTGCGCACCCCGGCGTGCACGGTGACACCGAGCTGCTCGACGTGGCGCACCAGGGTGCTGCCGGCGGCGGCGTCGAGCTGGACCGGCATCAGCCGCGGCGCCATCTCGACGACGTGGGTGCGCAGCCCGAGCTGGACCAGGGCGTTGGCCGCCTCGAGGCCGAGCAGCCCACCGCCGACCACGACACCGCCGGTCGCGGTCAGCGAGGCCTCGCGGATCGCGTCGAGGTCGTCGATCGTGCGGTAGACGAAGCAGCCGTCGCGGTCGTGGCCGGGCACCGGCGGCACGAAGGGCGCCGCCCCGGTGGCCAGCACGAGCTGGTCGTAACCGAGCACCTCGCCGTCGCCGAGGGTCACCGTGCGGGCCTGCCGGTCGAGGCCGGTGACGGTGGTGGCCAGTCGCAGCGTCACGGCGGGGTCGTCGTAGGCGCCGCCGGGCAGCAGCGACAGCGCGTCGGGCCCGTCGGCGCCGAAGTACGAGGTCAGCGCCACGCGGTCGTAGGCCGCGCGGGTCTCCTCGCCGAGCACGACCACGTCGTGGGTGGCGGTGAGGCCCCGTTCGACCGCGGCCTGCACGAGGCGGTGGCCGACCATGCCGTGGCCGACGACCACCAGGCGTTGACGCTGCTCCATCGTTGTCTCCCTCTCCCGGCCCAAATCTAGGGCGGGCGTGTGTCACGCAGATTTCGCTCCAGGATCGGACGTCGGGGTTGCCCGGCCGTGTCCTGCGGGGAGGAGTTCTGTCACGGTGCCCTCACGGGCTCACGGGTCTCACGGGCTCACGGGTTGCGCCGACCAGCGCCGCGACCACGCCGGCGCACCCGCCGCAGCCCGTGGTGGCCCGCGTCGTCTCGCGCGCCTCGGCAGCGTCGGAGCAGGCCCGTACCCGCCCGGCACTGACACCGGCGCAGGCGCACACCTCGGCGTCGTCCGGCAGGGCAGCCGGTGCGGCGACCGGGACGCCGCCGGGCGGCGCCGGGGGCAGCAGCAGGTCGCCGGCCTCGTGGGGACCCAGCACGGTGCGCTGGTCGTAGAGCCGGGTCAGGGTGCCGACCTGCGAGAGGTCACCGACCAGGGTCGCGGCGACCAGGCGGCCGTCGCGCACCACCAGCCGGGCGTGCCGCCCGACCACCGGGTTGGTCATCTCGACCACCTCGCCGGGCTCGTGCTCGGGGTCGCCGAGCACGGCGACGTCGAGCCCGGTCGCCCGCAGCCGGGCGACCGGACGGGCACCGGCCCACCGCGCCGGGAGGCCCTGGAGACGCCGGGCGACCACCTCGGCCTGGTCCCAGGCCGGCGCGACGTAGCCGGTGGTCTCGTCACCGTGCTGGGCGCAGTCGCCGATCGCGGACACGCGATCGTCGCTCACCGAGGCCAGGCGGTCGTCGACGACGACGCCACGGCGCACGGCGAGGTCGGCGCCGCGGGCCAGGGCGACCGAGGGCCGACCGCCCGCGGTGAGCACGACGAGGTCGGTGTCCAGGACGTGCCCGTTGTCGAGCCGGAGGCCTTCCGGGGTCAGCCGGACCGCCCGGGCACCGGTGTAGACGCTGGTGCCGAGCCGGCGCAGGGAGCGGGCCAGCACGGCGCCGGCGGCCGGTCCGACCTGGCGCGACAGCACGTGCTCGGCACCCTCGACGACCTCGGTCACCACGCCGCGCAACGCCAGCGCGCGGGCGACCTGGAGCCCGAGCAGGCCGCCCCCGACCACGACCGCCCGCCGGGGACGAGCGGCCCCGGGGCGCGACACGTCGGCGAGGAGCCGGTCGCAGTCGGCCAGGCTGCGGAAGGCGTGCACCCGGGGGTCGAGCGTGCCGTCGGGGCGGACGATCCCGCGTACGGGCGGCAGCGTGGGGACGGACCCGGTGGCCAGCACCAGGTGGTCCCAGCCGATCGTCGTGCCGTCGACGAGCAGCACGTCGCGGCGCGCCCGGTTGACGGCCAGCACCCGGGACGAGGTGCGCAGGTCGATCCCGCGCTCGGCGTACCACCGGGCGGGGCGCAGCGTGATCGCGCCGCGGTCGTGGGTGCCTTCGAGGACGGCGGAGAGCAGGATCCGGTTGTAGGCCGGCACCGGTTCGTCGCCGATCAGGACGACGTCGTGCTCGCGGGTCCACCCGCCGGCGGCGAGGTGCTCCACCAGGCGGGTCGCGGCCATCCCGTGCCCGACCACCACCAACCGCTGCCGCGCCACCTCTCGCGTCACGCCGCCTCCACCACCGCGGCGCAGACCTTGAACTCCGGCATCCTGCTGGCCGGGTCGAGCGCGTCGTTGACGAGCCGGTTGACACCGAGCCAGTGGAACGGCACGAAGACGGTGTCGGCCCGGATCGAGGTGACGACCCGGACAGCCAGCTCCAGCGAGCCACGGCGGGTACGCACCCGCGCCCGCATCCCGTCGGCGAGCCCGAGCCGGGCGGCGAGCCGGGGGTGCAGCTCGACGAAGGGGCCCGGGTCGGGCAGCGCCGGGATCCGGCGGGTCTGGGCACCGGACTGGTACTGCATGAGCACCCGACCGGTGGTCAGGTGCACCGGGTAGTCCTCGTCGGGCGTCTCGGCGGCGCCGCGGTGGTCGACGACGTGGAACCGCGCCCGGCCGTCGGGGTGGGCGAAGACCTCGGTGAAGACCCGGGGCGTGCCGGGGTGCATCGCGCCGTCGGGTCCGGCCGCGGGGCACGGCCAGAACACGCCGTCCTCGGCGCGGACCCGGTCGTAGGTGATCCCGGAGTAGTCGGCGCGGCCTCCGGCCGAGGCGCGGCCGAGCTCGGCGAAGACCTCCTCCGGGTCGGTGGAGAACGGCACCGCGCAGTCCAGCCGGCGGGCCAGCCCGTCCCAGACGTCGAGGTCGCTGCGCACGCCCTCGGGCGGGCGCCGGGCGCGCTGTCGCAGCACGACCCGGCCCTCAAGGTTGGTCATCGTGCCGGTCTCCTCCGACCACTGGGTCACCGGCAGGACCACGTCGGCCAGCGCCGCGGTCTCCGAGAGCACGAGGTCGGCGACGACCAGCAGGTCCAGGTCGCCCAGGCGGGACTCGACGTGGGTGGCGTTCGGCGCGGAGACCACCGGGTTCGACCCGTGGACCAGCAGCGCGCGCGGTCCGCCCTCGGTGCCGAGGGCGTCGAGGAGCTCGTAGGCCGAGCGACCCCTGCCGGGAAGCGAGGCCGGGTCGACGCCCCACACCCCGGCCACGTGCACCCGCGCGGCCGGGTCGTCGATCATCCGGTAGCCGGGCAGCTGGTCTGCCTTCTGGCCGTGCTCACGGCCGCCCTGGCCGTTGCCCTGACCGGTGAGGCAGCCGTACCCCGACGAGGGCCGCCCGCACAGGCCGAGCGCGAGCGTGAGGTTGATCCAGGCCAGCACGGTGTCGGAGCCCTGGGCGTGCTGCTCGGCGCCGCGGGCGGTCAGCACGATCGCCTTCTCCGCAGCGACCAGCAGGTCGGCCAGCGCGTGGAGGTCGGCGGCGGGCACGCCGCTGACCCGCTCGACCCGCTCGGGCCACCACGCCGCCGCGGAGGCGGCGACGTCCTCGAAGCCGGTGGTGCGCGCGGCGACGTACTCCTCGTCGACGGCGCCGGCGGCCAGGACGAGGTGCAGCAGCCCGAGGGCCAGCGGCAGGTCGGTGCCGGGCACCGGCTGCAGGAGGAGGTCGGCGCGCTCACCGGTCGGGGTCAGCCGCGGGTCGACGACCACGACCCGCCCCCCGCGCTCGCGGAGCCGGTCGAGGTGACGGGCGGCCGGGGGCATCGTCTCGGCCAGGTTGGAGCCGACCAGCACCAGCAGGTCGGTGCTCTCGACGTCGGCCAGCGGGAAGGGCAGCCCGCGATCGAGGCCGAAGGCGCGGCTGGAGGCCGACGCCGCCGCACTCATGCACCAGCGACCGTTGTAGTCGACCTGGCTGGTGCCGAGCGCGACCCGGGCGAACCGGCCGAGCTGGTAGGCCTTCTCGTTCGTCAGACCGCCGCCGCCGAAGACGGCCACCCCGTCGGGGCCGTGGGCCCCCCGGACCCGGGCCAGGCCGTCCGCGACCACGTCGAGGGCCTCCTCCCACCCGACCGCACGCAGCTCGCCGGTGGTCCGGTCGCGCAGCAACGGCGTGGTCAGCCGCTCCCGGCTGCCGGTGAGTCCGGCTGCCGTCCAGCCCTTGCGGCACAGGCCGCCCTCGTTGACCGGGAACGTCTCCCAGGGCCCCACCTCGAGGGTGCGCCCCGAGGTCAGGGTCATCCCGCACTGGAGCGAGCAGTACGGGCAGTGGGTGCGGGTCCCGGCGGAGGAGCGGGCAGGCGTGCGGGCTGCCGCCATCAGACGCCGGCCCGCGCGAGCCGGGCGCCGCGGCGGACGTACACGGCCCAGCAGACGGCCGCGCACAGGGCGTAGTAGCCGATGAAGAGCGCGAAGGCGGTCTGCACGGCGTCGACCGGGTCCGCGATCCAGGGCGCCCCGAACATCAGCGGGATCAGGAACCCGCCGATCGCGCCGACGGCGCCGATGATGCCGACCGCGGCCGAGCTCTCCTTGACCGCGCGCAGCACCCCGGCGGCCCGCTCGGGCGAGCCGTCGACGGTGCCGTCGGTGGCCTCGTGGCGCCAGATCGCAGGGATCATCCGGTAGGTCGAGCCGTTGCCGATGCCGGTCGCGGCGAAGACGACCAGGAACGAGGCGAGGAACACCGGGAACCACGACGCGTTGGCGTCCGCGACGGCCGCGGCCTGGTCGGGGTTGGGGGCCAGCCGGGTCAGCGTCCAGAGCACCGCGACCGTGCCGAGGACCATCACGAGGAAGGCGCCGACGGTGACCCGCGCGCCGCCGTACCGGTCGGCCAGCCAGCCGCCGAAGGGGCGGGTGACCGAGCCGACGGCCGCGCCGAGGAAGGCGTAGTAGGCGAACATGATCCCGCTGCCGGCCACGCCGCCGTCCGGCACCCAGAAGCTCTGCCTGATCAGCAGCGGCATCGCCGCGGAGTAGCCGATGAACGAGCCGAAGGTGCCGACGTAGAGCAGCGACATCACCCAGGTCTGCGGCCGGCGCAGGACCACGCCGCTCTCCCGCACCGAGCCGGTCGCGGTGCCCAGGTTGTCCATGAAGAAGTACGCCGCGGCGGCGGCGACCAGGGCCAGGCCGGCGTAGAGCCAGCCGGCGCGCTCCAGGTGCAGCCCGCCTTGGGCGGCCTGCACCAGCCCGAAGATCCCGGCGCCCCCGACCACGACGGGCAGGAGGAGCTGGACGACGGCCACGCCGAGGTTGCCGCCGGCGGCGTTGAGCCCGAGCGCCGACCCCTTCTTGTCCGCCGGGTAGAAGGCGTTGATGTTGGCCATCGAGGAGGCGAAGTTACCTCCTCCCAGGCCGGCGGTCGCCGAGATCGCGACGAACGCCCAC
>JBBSKO010000019.1:0-17029 GCA_038256225.1 Propionibacteriales bacterium
GGCGGTGATCCGCCCGAGGTGCGGCCACGGCGCCGGGGTCCCGGAGGCGTCCAGCAGCCGGCGCGCCCGCCCGAGCAGCGGCCAGAGGCCCTCGCCCCGGGCGTACCGCTCGACCGACGACAGCAGGCGTACGGCCTCCTGCTGCGCCGCCGGCTGGGCCGGCCCGCCGGAGCCGAGCAGCAGCAGGCCCGCCAGGTCGGTGTCGACCTGGGCGGTCAGCCTGAGCGCGGCCACCCCGTCGAGGGCGCGTCGCGCCTGCAGCAGCCGGGCCTCCCGGCAGCCGGTGGTGTCGAGGATCGCGAGCACCCGCAGGGCCTGGGCGGTGTCGTGGGCCGAGCCGGACACCCGGGCGTCGGCGAGGTGCTCCCCGGCCAGCAGGACGGCCTCGTCGCGCCGGCCCACCCGCGCCAGCGCGAGGGCGGCGGAGACGCGCCAGGGCGGGCCACCGACCGCGCCGTCGAGGCGTGCCCGGGCCCCTGCGGCGTGGAGGAGGTCGACGGCGGCGGCCGGGTCGCCCTGCGCGGCGGCGAGCTCGCCGGCCGCGTGCAGGTCGTGGGCGTGTGCGACGCCGGCGCCGGCGCGGGCCCCTCCGGTCGCGGGGCGCAGGCTCACCCCGGTCAGCGCCTCGGCGGCGGCCGCCAGCTCGCCCTGGGCCAGCAGCGCGTCGACGAGGCCGGCCCGGGCCGGTGCCGCGACCGCCGGGTCCGGCGTGCCGGCGAGGACCTCGAACGCGGCGCGCGCCTCCCGTACGTGACCGGCCCGCAGGGCGTCCTGCGCGAGCCGGAGGTCGACGACGACCGACGGCAGCGCCCGCGCCGGCACGACGCCGGCAGCGTCGAGGACGGGGACGGCGGGGTCGGAGACGAGCACTCCCGGACCCTAGGAGCACCGGCGGTGCTCGCGAGGCAGGACGCCGAATCCCGTGGGCCCGGTTCAGTCCGGGGGCGGGACCGTCACGCGGCCGAGGTGGGCCAGCAGCCGGACCGAGTCGTCGGCCCCGGGCGGGACGGCCAGGCGCGGGCCGAACCGCCCGGCCCGGTCGTCGGCCGGGGCCAGCACGTCAGCGGCACCGACCAGCCCCCGGGCCAGCGGGCCGGGCAGCCGGCGCAGGTCGGGGTCGGGCAGGCGGCGTACGGAGCGTGCCACGTCGTTGCCGTGGACGGCGACCTCGAGCGCGGCCGTCAGGACGACGGTCGTCGTGGGCACCCCGACCCCGCCCACCTCGACCCCGCCCGCCCCGACGACGAGGGCGGGCCTGCGCCACACCAGCACCAGGTCCCGGGCCTTCGCCCGCAGCCCGGCGGTGGTGGCGACCGGGCGGCCGAGCAGCGCCGGGCTCGCCGGGGACAGCCAGACCCGACCGCCCGCCGCCTCGGTGAAGGCGTCGAGGGCGTCGTCGAGGTGCGCCAGCAGGTCGGCCAGGCACCAGTCGGGGCAGGGCGTCGGGCGCGCGAGGTCGTCGAGGGTCACCGCGGCCAGCGCCGACCGGGTGTAGGTCACCGCCTGCTCGAGCAGCTCGACGCCCGCAGGCGTCGGGGTCATCAGACCGGGGCGTGGTCGGCCGGGAGGTGGTCGGGCAGGCCGAACCGGGCGAAGAGGCCGGGGTCGAAGAACGCGCCGACGTGGGCCACCCGGTCGCCGTCGAGCGTCAGCACCTGCAGCTGGAAGGGTGTGAAGCCGCCGTCGGGCCCGCGCATGTAGAGCCCGAGAGCGGGCTGGCCGTTGGCGGTCGTACGCAGCATCGGCATGTCCAGCGAACCGCCCGGGCACTGGGTGTCGATCAGCTCGCCGATCGTCGTCGAGCCGCGGTACCAGCCGGTGAACGGAGGCATCTCCCACACGGCCTCGGCGGTGAGCAGCGAGACGATCCGGTCGATGTCCTTGCGCCAGAACGCCTCGACGTAGCGCGCGAGCAGCACCTCCTGGTCCGGGCTGAGGTCGTCCGCGACGGTGTCCTCGGTGAGGCCGCGCTCGGCCATCGTGGCGTGCGCGCGCTGCAGCGCGGAGTTGACCGCGGTGCTGGTGGTGTCCAGCGCCTCGGCCACCTCGGCTGCGCTCCACCGCAGCACGTCGCGCAGGATCAGCACGGCACGCTGGCGCGCCGGGAGGTGCTGGAGCGCGGCCACGAACGCGAGCCGGATGGTGTCGCGCTCGGCCACGGTCACGGCGGCGTCGGGGATCGGCTCGAGCCAGGGGATCTCCGCGTCGGGCGCGAGCTCGTCGGCGGCCCGCGAGTCGGGTGCCCCGAGCCCGGTGGGCAGCGGCCGGCGGGGACGGCCCTCGAGGTTGGTCAGGCAGACGTTGGTGGCGATCCGGTAGAGCCAGGTCCGCACCGAGCTGCGTCCCTGGAAGCCCGCCGAGGACCGCCAGGCCCGCAGCAGCGTCTCCTGCACCAGGTCCTCGGCCTCGTGCGCCGACCCGCTCATCCGGTAGCAGTGGGCGAGCAGCTCCCGGCCGTACCGGGCCGTCAGGGCGTCGAAGTCGTCGAGCTCGGTGCCGGTGGGGCTCGTGCCGGTCTCGATCTCGGACATCGGGGTCTCCTGGGTCAGGCTCATCGAGGGTGCCTCCGCGCTGGTCGTCAGTGTGCCTGTCCTGACCGACCGCGGTCGAGGCCCGGACTCATCGGGACCCCGGACCCCGATCCGACGCCGGGGTCAGCCGCCGGAGCTGCCCGACGACGCCGGCTTCCACTCGTACGGCTGGACGACCACGAACCCGTCGCCCTGGAAGGAGTACTGGAAGGCCTCGCCCGAGCCGCCGCGGACCAGGGAGCTCATCTTCATGCTGTTGACGACCTGGGGGACCAGGTTGGCCGACCACGCCACGCAGGCCTGGACGTCGACGTAGGTCGGCTGCTGGCGGCAGTCGAGCAGCACCGGCTGCCCGACGGTGCACAGCGCGACCGTCCCGTGGCCGGTGAGCGTGGTGTTGAAGAGCCCGCCGGCCATGATCCCGGCGCCCTTGGTGCGGTGGATGTCCCACTGCAGGCCGGCGTCGAAGGCCAGCAGGTTGCGCCCGTTGACGCTCAGCGCGTCACCGTCCAGCTCGACCTGGAAGAGGTAGCCGGCCTCGTGGGCGAAGAAGACCTCGCCGCGGCCGCTGACCCGCATCAGCGGGTTGTCCTCGGCGGTGACCATCTTCTTCAGCAGCTTCATCGCGCTGCCGGCACCCTCGTGGGTGAAGGAGACCTCGCCCTGGAAGGCCACCATCGAGCCCTTCACGGCCAGCACGTCCTCGCCCAGCGCGACGCGCAGCATCTGCGAGTTCTGCTGGGAGAAGCGCTCGGTGGCCTGGACCTCCTGGTGGCCCTGCTCGAACAGGCCATGCTGCGCATGGCGGTGATCTCCTCGGGTCGGCGGGTGACGGTCCCGTGAGGTTGCCACGTCCCGGTGGCCTGCCGGGGACGCTCAGGCGAACGTCCAGACCATCAGCTCGGTGGCCACCGCGGCGACCACGGTGGCGTCCGCCTGCGCCTCGGGCCCGTCGACGACGAGCGTGTCGCCCGCCGAGAGCGGCTCGGCGAGGCTGAAGCGGAGCAGCGCCCCGGTGGTCACGAAGACGTGGCGCAGGCCGCCCGGCGGCGAGGTGTCCGGCCCCAGGGCGAGCTCCTGGCCGGCCTCGAGCCGGACGACCTGGAGCGCGGCGCCGGTGGTGCCCAGCCGGAGCGCCGCGTCCTCGCCGCCGACGACCCCGGGACCGGCGGCTATCAGCGCCGCCCGCCCGTCGAGGTGCACGGGGGCCGGGGTGGTCACGTCGTACGACGGGGGCAGCCCGGGCTCGTCGGGCACCAGCCAGGCCTGGACGAACCGCGACGGGACGCCGGGTGCGGCCGTCTCGGAGTGCTCCACGCCGGACCCGGCCGACAGCAGCGCGAGCGAGCCCGCGGCCAGGCGGCGGTCGGTGCCGAGGGAGTCGGTGTGGTCCAGCGCGCCCTCGACGACCCACGTGAGGATCTCCAGGTCCTCGTGGTGGTGGGTCCCGAACCCGCGCCCGCCGCCCAGGACATGGTCGTCGTGGCAGACCATCGGACCCAGCCGTAGCCGGTCGGGGTCGTAGTGCGGCCCGAACGAGAGCGCGTGCCGGGTCAGCCGTCCCGCGTCCCTGCTGGTGAAACGCGCCATTCCCCGTCGTATCTCCACCGTCACGTGCATCATTGTGCCCGTGTCCGCTCCAGGGTCCGGCCAGGTCGTCCCGTCGGGCGCGGGTCTCCCGGTGCTGCCCCCGGGGTTCCGCTTCGGGGTGACCAGCTCGGCCTACCAGGTGGAGGGCGCGACCGGCGCCGACGGCCGCGGGGCCAGCGTGTGGGACACCTTCGCCCGGGTGCCCGGCGTCGTCGCCGACGGCACCACCGGCGACCTCGCCGCCGACCACTTCCGCCGGGTCGGGGAGGACGCGGCGCTGCTCGGCCGCCTCGGGGTCGACGACTACCGCTTCTCCGTCTCCTGGACGCGGGTGCAGCCGGACGGCCGCGGGCCGCTGGAGCCCCGGGGCCTGGACTTCTACGACCGGCTGGTGGACCGGGTGCTCGAGGCCGGCGTCTCACCGGTCGCCGTCCTGCACCACCACGACCTGCCGCAGGGCCTCGAGGACGACGGCGGGTGGTTGAACCCGGAGACCGTGCACCGCTTCGCCGAGCACGCCTCGGTGGTCGCCGGGCGCCTCGCCGACCGGGTCGCCGCCTGGATCCCGGTCTACGAGCCCGCCGTGATGGGCGTGCTCGGCTACGGCAACGGTGCCTACGCCCCCGGGCGGGCGCTCTACTTCGACGGGCTGTGGGCCGCGCACCACCTGCTGCTCGGGCACGGCCACGCCACCGTCGCGCTGCGCGCGGCCGGGGCCCGCGAGGTCGGCTGCGCCAACAACCACGCCCCGATGTGGCCGGCCAGCGAGGACGCCGCCGACGTGGGGGCGACCAAGCTCTTCGACTCGGTGTGGAACGGGCTCTACCTCGAGCCGATGCTGCTGGGGCGCTACCCCGCCGACCTGGCCCCCCTGATGGAGGACCTCATCACCCCGGGCGACCTCGCCATGATCCGGCAGCCGCTCGACTTCTACGGCGTGAACTACGACGGCCCGCTGCGCGTCGCCGCCGCCGCCGAGGACGCGCCCGCGCCCTGGCAGGTGCTCGAGCCGATCGGTCACCCCACCACCGACGACGGTCGGGCCGTGGTGCCCGACGCCCTGCGGGAGTGGCTGGTCGTGCTCCGCGCCCGGTTCCGCGCGGCGCTCCCGCCGATCGTGGTCACCGAGGTCGGGTGCGCCGTGGACGCCGAGCCCGACGCCGCCGGGGTCGTGCACGACGAGGCCCGCGACCGCTACCACCGCGCGCACCTCCAGGCCGTGGCCGAGGCCGTACGCCGTGGCGTCGACGTCCGCGGCTACTACGCCCGGGGCCTGCTCGACGGCTTCGAGTGGACCGCCGGCCACACCCACCGCTACGGCTTCGTCCACGTCGACCACGCCACCGGTGAGCGGACCCCCACGGTGTCCTTCGACCGGTACGCCGCGCTGATCGCCGCCCAGCCCCGGCACGCGGGGTAGGCGCGGCCGGAAGTCCCCGGGGGGCCGGTTCAGCGGCGCCCGAGCCCCCGGACGGTCCAACCGGCGGCACGCCACGGGGCGGGGTCGAGCGTGGTGCGGCCGTCGAGGAGCAGGGGACGGCGTACGGCGGCGCCGACCGCGACCGGGTCGGCGGCCGCGAACTCGGGCCACTCGGTCAGGTGCAGCAGCAGGTCGGCGCCGCGGGCGGCGTCGAGGGCCGAGCCGACGTGGTCGAGGTCGGGCGCCAGCCGGCGTCCGGTCTCCCGGGCGGCCGGGTCGTAGACGGCCACCGAGGCGCCACGCTCCTGCAGCGCCGAGGCGACGGCCAGCGCGGGGGAGTCGCGCACGTCGTCGCTGCCGGGCTTGAACGCCGCACCCCACACACCGATCCGCGCGCGGGTGACCGAGCCGCCGAGCATGGCGGTGGCGGCGGCGACCGTCCGGCTGCGCTGGCGCAGGTTGACGTCGTCCACGACCCCGAGCAGGTCGGCCATGCTGGCGACGCCGAGCTCGCCGGCGCGGTGGCCGAACGCGCGGACGTCCTTGGGCAGGCAGCCGCCGCCGAACCCGATGCCGGGGGAGAGGAAGCGGTTGCCGATCCGCACGTCGTGGCCCAGCGCCTCCGTCAGCGCGACCACGTCGGCCCCGGCCGCGTCGCAGACCTCCGCGACGGCGTTGACGAAGGAGACCTTGGTGGCCAGGAAGGCGTTGGCCGAGACCTTGACCAGCTCGGCGGTGGGCAGGTCGGTGACCAGCACCGGAACGCCGGCGTCCTCGAGCGGGGCGTACAGCTCGCGCAGCACCTTGCCGCCCAGGCCCTCGCCCTCGGGACGGTGGGTGTCCACGCCGATCACGACCCGGTCCGGGCGCAGCGTGTCCTCCACGGCGTGGCCCTCGCGCAGGAACTCGGGGTTCCAGACCAGCTCGGCGTCGGCCCCGGCGGGTGCCAGCTCCGCGACCCGGCGGGCCAGGCGTGCGGCGGTGCCGACCGGGACGGTGGACTTGCCGACGACGTACGACGGCCGGTCCAGGTGCACCGCCAGCCCCTCGACCGCCCCGTCGACCTGGGCCAGGTCGGCGCCCCGGCCGTCGCGCCGCTGCGGCGTGCCGACGCAGAGGAAGTGCAGCTCGGCGTGGGCGGCGGCGTCGGCGAGGGAGTCGGTGAAGCGCAGCCGGCCGGACGCGACGTGGGTGGCCAGGAGCGTGTCGAGGCCGGGCTCGTGGAAGGGCAGCGCACCGCTCGCGAGCAGCGCCCGCTGCTGCGGATCGGTCTCGACGCCGAGCACCTCGTGGCCCAGCTCGGCCAGGCAGGCGGCGTGCGTGGCACCCAGGTAGCCGCAGCCGATCACGGAGATCCTCATGTGCCCAGCGTGCGCGGCGCGGGTGACGTCCCGATACCCCTCCCGGGGGGCGACAGGTGAACGGTTCCCGACACCTCGGGCGGGGCCCTCAGGCCACGGCGGCGGCCAGTCTCGCGACCATGGTGGTGAGCCGGTCGGGGCTGGTGGCGACGTTGAGGCGCACGTGACCGGCCAGCCCGGGCTGGTAGGCCTGCCCGGCCGCCGGCGCGACGCCGTGACCGAGCGCGACGGCCGCCGGGTCGTCGTGGCCGTAGGCGCGCAGGTCCAGCCAGGGCAGGTACGTCGCCTCCATCCGGCGCATCCTGGCCCGCGGCAGGTGCGCGGCCAGCAGGTCGACGAGCAGGTCGCGCTGGTGGCCGAGCCGCTCGACCAGCGCCGCCCGCCAGGCGTCGCCCTCGCCCCACGCGACCCGGGCCGCGACCATGCCGAGCGGCGAGTAGGCGTGGTTCTGCACCAGCGGCACCCCGCGCAGCAGCGCCCGGTCGGCCGGGTCGGGCGCGACGACGACCGCGCAGTGCAGCCCGGCGGTGTTGAAGGTCTTCGACGCGCTCGTCACGGTCACCGCCCGCGGGTCGACCGCGGCGTACGGCGTGAAACCCAGGTCGGGCGGGAGCCCCGGCAGGACCAGCGGGCCGTGGATCTCGTCGGAGACGACCCGGGCCCCGTAGCGGTCGGCCAGGTCGCGCAGCGCCTCGAGCTCGGTCCGGCGGGGGACCCGGCCCAGCGGGTTGTGCGGGTTGCAGAGCAGCAGGGTGCGGGCGCCGGCGGCGAAGGCCTCGTCGACCGCCGCGAGGTCGAGCCCGGCGGACTCCTGGTCGGGCGCGTCGGGGTCGGTGGTGACGTACACCGCCTCGCGCCCGGTCACGGCGACGATGTCGCGGAACGGCGGGTAGCACGGCAGCGGGACGACGACCGGGCCCGGCGGGCAGAGCGTCTCGAGGACCAGCCGGATCCCCGCGACCACGTCACCGGTGACCACGCACGCGTCCGGCTCGACGGCGTGCTCCCAGTGCCGGTGCGCCCAGCCGGCGTACGCCTCGCCGACCCCGAGGTCGCCCAGCGGGGCGTAACCGGTGGTGCCGCGGCGGACCGCGGCCGCGACCGCGTCGGCGACCGGCACCGCCAGCGCGTAGTCCATCTCGGCCACGAACGCCGGGAGCACCCCGGGCGCGACCGAGCCCCACTTCAGGGGCAGGGCGTCGCGGATCGTGTCGTCGGGCAGGTCGTGGACCAGGTCGCTCACGCCGCCGACGCTACGCGGGAGCCCCGACGGGCATGCCGGTCACGGCGCGGTCACGGAGGTGGTCACCCAGGCCGGCGGCCACCCGGGTGCCCTGCTCGATGGCGCGCTCGGCGTCGAGCTCGGCGGCGAGGTCGGCCCCGCCCACCAGGTGCAGGCGCGGCCGACCGGCCTCGGGCAGGCCGGCCATCGCGTCGTACAGGCCCCGGACGGACTCCTGACCCGCGCAGAGCACGACGTGGTCGACCTCGAGGACGCGCTCGACGCCGGCGACCACGACGTGGAGGCCGGCGTCGTCGACGTGGGTGTAGGTCACCCCGCGGACCTGCTCGACGCCGGACTGCTTCAGCACCGCGCGGTGGGCCCAGCCCGACGTCTTGCCGAGGTCGCGGCCGATGGTCGAGGTCTTGCGCTGGAGCAGCGTCACCTGGCGCGCGGGGATGCGGGGCGTCCGTCCGGTCAGGCCGCCGGGGTGCTCGGCCGGGTCGCCGACGCCCCAGTGGTCCTTCCAGTCCTGGAGTGTCTCGCCCGGGGCGTGGGCGAGGAAGTGGCTGGTGTCGACGCCGATCCCGCCGGCGCCGACCACCGCGACCCGGGCGCCGGGGACGACCTCGCCGGAGAGCACCTGGGCGTAGCTGACGACGCTGGGGTGGTCGACGCCCTCGAGGTCGGGAACCCGCGGCTCGACGCCGGTGGCGACGACGACCTCGTCGAAGCCCCGCAGGGCCGCGACCGTCGCCGCGGTGGACAGGCGCACGTCGACGCCGAGCACCTCGAGGCGGCGCGCATAGAAGCGGAGCGTGTGGGCGAAGTCCTCCTTGCCGGGCACGGCCATCGCGTAGCGGAACTGCCCACCGATCTCGGCGCGCTGCTCGAAGAGCGTCACCGCCAGGCCGCGCTCGGCGGCGGAGACGGCGGTGGCCAGCCCGGCCGGCCCGGCGCCGACCACGGCGACCCGGGCGCGCGACCGGGTGGGGGCCAGCACCAGCGTCGTCTCGCGGCAGGCGCGCGGGTTGACCAGGCAGGAGGCCGTGCGGTTGGCGAAGGCGTGGTCGAGGCAGGCCTGGTTGCAGGCGATGCAGGTGTTGATCTCGTCGGCCCGCCCGGCCGCCGCCTTGGCCACGAACGCCGGGTCGGCCAGCAGCGGGCGGGCCATCGAGACCAGGTCGGCCTGCCCGGTGGCCAGCACCTCCTCGGCCATCTCGGGGGTGTTGATCCGGTTCGAGGCGCAGACCGGGACGACGTGGCCCGAGGCGTGCAGGTCGGCGCGGAGCCGCGCGGTCGCGTCGCGCCAGGCCCCCGGCGGGACCTGCGTGATGATCGTCGGCACCCGCGCCTCGTGCCAGCCGATGCCGGTGTTGAGCACCGTCACCCCGGCGCCGACCAGGCGCTGGGCCAGCTCGAGGACCTCGTCCCAGGTCTGCCCGCCCTCGACCAGGTCGAGCAGCGAGATCCGGTAGACGACCGGGAGGTCGCCGCCGACCAGCTCGCGGGTGCGGCGCACGACCTCGAGCGGGAACCGCATCCGCTTCTCGGCGCTGCCGCCCCAGGCGTCGGTGCGGTCGTTGGTACGGGAGGCGAGGAACTGGTTGATCAGGTAGCCCTCCGAGCCCATCACCTCGACCGCGTCGTAGCCGGCCTTCACCGCCAGGGCGGCGGTCCGGGCGAAGTGGGTGGCGGTCCGGTCGACGCCGCGCGAGGTCAGCGCGCTGGGCCGGAAGGGCGTGATCGGGGACTTGCGGCGCGAGGCCGAGACGCTGAACGGGTGGTAGCCGTACCGCCCGGCGTGCAGCACCTGCAGCGCGATCGCCCCGCCCTCGTCGTGCACCGCGCCGGTCACCTCGCGGTGGCGGATCGCCTGCAGGCGGGTGGTCATCTCGGAGGCCAGCGGCTTGAGCCAACCGCGCTTGTCGGGGGCGTAGCCGCCGGTGACGATCAGGCCGACCCCGCCGCGCGCCCGCTCCGCGACGTACGCCGCGAGCCGCGGGAGGTCGCGGACGGTGTCCTCGAGGCCGGTGTGCATCGAGCCCATCACCACGCGGTTGCGCAGCGTGAGCCCGCCGGTGCCGCTGCTGCTGCCGCCGAGCGTGATCGGCTCGAGCAGGTGCGGGTACGCCGTGGCTGCGGGGTCGGGGTGGGGGGTCATGCGTGTGCCTCCAGGTACTCGGTGAGCCAGGTGACCCAGAACCGCTCCAGGCCGATCCCGCCGCGCAGCACCAGGTGCCGGTCGAGGTCGGGGCCGGTCAGCGCGGCGGGGTCCGGGTAGTCGCGGTCGGCCAGCTGCTCGTAGTGCGCCAGCCGGGCGGTGTGCTCGACCAGGTGGTCGCGCACGAGGTCGAGCACCGCGGCGCGGTCGCCGTACGACGCCCCGCGCAGCTTGACGGCGACCTCGCTGCGGAAGGTCTCCGTCGGGGTCGGTGCGTCCAGCCAGGCGGCGAGCGCCTCCTCGCCGACGGCCGTCACCGTGAACGTGCGCTTGTCGGGCCGCCCGGTCTGGGCCACGGTCTCGACCGCGACCCACCCGTCGGCCTCCATCCGCGCCAGCACGCGGTAGATCTGCTGGTGCGTGGCGTGCCAGAAGTAGCCCAGCGAGCGCTCGAAGCGACGGGTCAGCTCGAGCCCGGAGCCGGGCTGCTCGCGCAGCGCGACCAGCAGCACGTGCTCGAGGGCCATGCCGCCATCGTGCCGCACCTATGCAACGAGTTGCAAGCCACCGCCGCTGCACCCGTGACTCCCACCACGCCCGGCGGCCACCCCCGTGGACGCGGGCACCCGTACGCCTCCGCGCGGCCTACGATCCACGTATGCTGCTGCGCCGCCCCGCCCGAGCCGCCCGGGTCTCCCTCGTCACCGTCCCGCTGCTCGTCGCCGCGCTGGCATGCGCGCCGGTCGAGGAGACCGCCGAGGACAGCGGCGGGGACGCCGCAGCCCCGGCCGCCGACGAGTGCGCGCCGGACCAGCTCGACCTCCAGACGCCCGGGACGCTGACGGTGGGCACCGACTCCCCGGCCTTCGAGCCGTGGTTCGTCGACAACGACCCGACCAACGGCGAGGGCTACGAGTCGGCGGTCGCCTACGCGGTCGCCGAGGAGCTCGGCTTCGCCGAGGACGAGGTGGAGTGGGTGACGGTCGGCTTCAACTCCTCCTACGCCCCCGGCCCGAAGACCTTCGACTTCGACATCAACCAGATCTCGATCACCCCGGCCCGCGAGGAGGCCGTCGACTTCTCCGACGGCTACTACCAGGCCGCCCAGGCCGTGGTCGCGCTGGAGGGCAGCGCCGGCGCGGAGGCGTCGTCGCTCGACGACCTCACCGACCTGCGCCTGGGCGCCCAGACCGGCACCACCTCGCTGACCGCGATCCGCGACATCATCGAGCCCTCGGCCGAGCCGCTGGTCTTCGACGACACCAACGCCGCCAAGCAGGCCCTGCAGAACGACCAGGTCGACGCGATCCTGGCCGACCTGCCGACCGCGTTCTACATCTCCGCCGTCGAGATCCCCGGCTCCACGATCGTCGGGCAGTTCCAGCCCGAGACCGGTGAGCAGGAGGAGTTCGGGCTGCTCTTCGAGCAGGGCTCCTCGCTCGTGCCGTGCGTCGACCAGGCCCTGGCCACCCTGACCGAGGACGGCACCCTCGCCGACCTCGAGCGGCAGTGGCTCTCGGACTCCGTCTCGGTGCCGACCCTGCCGTGACCGACCTGCAGGCCGGGGCTCCCGGCCCCCCGGGGTCCCCGGGCCCCCCGGGGTCCACCTGGGCGCCGAGCGGGCGCGAGCTCGAGCGACGTGACGTCCGGCGTCGTCGTCGGCGCCGGTCCGTGCTCGTCGCGACGGCCGCGACCGTGCTGGTCGTCGGCGGCCTCGTGCTCGGCGTCGTCAGCTCCCCGGGGTGGCCCACGGTGCAGCAGACGTTCCTCGACCCGTTCCACGCCCGGGAGTCGTTCCCGGCGATCCTCGACGGGTTCTGGTTGAACGTCACGATGTTCCTGATCGCCGAGCCGCTGATCCTGGCGCTCGGGCTCGGGCTGGCCCTCGCGCGCCAGTCCCGGGCGCCGCTGCTCGTGCCGCTGCGCGCGATCGCCGTGCTCTGGACCGACGTCTTCCGCGGCATCCCGACCCTCGTGCTGGTCTTCCTGCTCGTGTTCGGGATGCCCTCGCTCGGCCTGCAGGGCGTGCCCACCTCGATCTTCTTCTGGGCCACCGTGGCGCTGGTGGTCTCCTACAGCGCCTACGTCGCCGAGGTCTTCCGCTCCGGCATCGAGTCGGTGCACCCCTCCCAGCTGGCCAGCGCCGACGCGCTCGGGCTGTCCCGCGCACAGGCGATGCGGTTCGTGGTGGTGCCGCAGGCGGTGCGCCGGGTCGTGCCCCCGCTGCTGAACGACTTCGTCTCGCTGCAGAAGGACACCGCGCTGGTCGCCTCGGTGTCGCTGTTCGACGCGCTCTTCAGCGCCCGCGACTACGCCAACTTCAACTTCAACTACACGCCGTACGTCGTGGTCGCCGTCTTCTTCGTCGTGCTGACGGTCCCGCTGGCCCGCCTCACCGACGCGCTCGGGCGCCGCTACGCCGAGCGCGAGCGGGCCGGTGCCCGATGACCGAGGACGCGGCCGGCCCGCTGCTCGAGGTCCAGGGGCTGCGCAAGACGTACGGTCCGCGGCTCGTGCTCGACGACGTCGACCTGAGCGTCGGCGCCGGCGACGTGGTCTGCCTGATCGGGTCGTCGGGGTCGGGGAAGTCGACGCTGCTGCGCTGCGTGAACCTCCTCGAGGACATCGACGACGGCCGGATCCTGCTGGAGGGCCGCGAGATCTCCGACCCGCTGGTCGACCAGCGCGCGGTGCGCGCCCGGATGGGCACGGTCTTCCAGGCCTACAACCTCTTCCCGCACCTGACCGTGCTCGACAACTGCACCCTCGCCCCGCGCCGGGTGCACGGCGTGCCCCGGGACGAGGCCGAGGCGCGTGCCCGTGCCCTGCTGAAGGAGTTCGGCCTGCTCGGGCACGCCGGCCAGCACCCCGACCGCCTCTCCGGCGGCCAGCAGCAGCGCGCGGCCCTCGTCCGGGCCCTGTGCACCGAGCCGAGCCTGCTGCTGCTCGACGAGATCACCGCCGCGCTCGACCCCGAGCTGGTCGGCGAGGTGCTCGCGATCGTGCGCCGCCTGGCCGAGCAGGGCACCACGATGGTGCTGGCCACCCACGAGATGTCCTTCGCCCGCGAGGTCGCCACCACGGTCTGCTTCCTGCACGAGGGTCGGATCCTCGAGCAGGGCCCGCCCGAGCAGATCCTCACCGCGCCGCGCGAGGAGCGTACGAGGCAGTTCCTTCGCCGGGTGCTGCCCGGCTGAGCGTCATCCCCGGCCGACCGGGGACGTCGCGGCGGGTCCGACCGTGACACCCCCGGTGTCAGCGACCGTGCCAGGATGCGGGGCATGGCGGAGCAGCAGGGGCAGCAGGAGCAGCAGGAGCCGTACGCGCTGGGGCGCGGCACCGGGCCGCTGCGCGGGGTGAAGGTGGTCGAGGTCGCGGGGATCGGGCCCGGACCGCACGCCGCGATGATCCTGGCCGACCTCGGCGCCGACGTGATCCGCGTCGAGCGGCCGGGCGGCTCGTTCCTGGTGGGCGGGCCCGACGACCTGCTCAACCGCGGGCGGCCGAGCGTCGCCCTGGACCTCAAGCAGCCCGAGGCCGTGGCGACCGTGCTCGACCTGGTCGAGGGTGCCGACGTGCTCCTCGAGGGGATGCGGCCCGGGGTGACCGAGCGGCTCGGGCTGGGTCCGGCCGACTGCCACGCCCGCAACCCGCGGCTGGTCTACGGCCGGATGACCGGGTGGGGCCAGGACGGGCCGCTGTCCACCGCTGCCGGTCACGACCTCAACTACGTCGCGTTGTCCGGCGCGCTGTTCGGCCTCGGCCAGGACCCGGCGCGCCCGCACTTCCCGACCAACCTCGTCGGCGACTTCGGCGGCGGGTCGACCTACCTCGTCATCGGGGTGCTCGCCGCCCTGCTCGAGGCCCGGCTCTCCGGGCAGGGCCAGGTCGTCGACGCCGCGATCGTCGACGGCACCGCCCACGTCAACACGATGACGGCGGCCTTCGTCGGCGCCGGCACCTTCCGCGAGGAGCGCGCGGTCAACCTGCTCGACGGCGGCGCGCCGTACTACGACCTCTACGAGACCTCCGACGGCGAGCACATGAGCGTCGGGGCGCTGGAGCCGCAGTTCTTCGCCGCCTTCCTCGACCTGCTCGAGATCACCGACGAGAGCCCCGGGCAGGCCGACCTCGACCGGTACGCCGAGATGCGCGACCTGATCACCGCCCGCTTCGCCTCCCGCACCCGGGCCGAGTGGACCGAGGTCTTCGAGGGCACCGACGCCTGCGTCGCACCGGTGCTGCGGATCAGCGAGGCCCAGCAGCACCCGCACCTGGCCGCCCGCGGCACCTACGTCGAGCACCACGGGCGGGTGCAGCCGGCCCCCGCGCCGCGCTTCTCCCGCACCGCGGCGTCCCTGTCCACGCCCCCGCCGGCCCGCCCCGGGCAGCAGACCCGCGCGGCGCTCGCGGCGTGGGGCGTCACCGACGTCGACGGCCTGCTCGACCGCGGCGTCGCGGTGCAGGCCGACTGAGACCGTGCGCCCCTTCCTCTTCCTCGGCACCCGCGCCGAGGACCTCGCCGCCGACGGGGAGTACGACGCGGTGCTCCGGTTCACCGGTCTGGCCGAGCGCGACCTCCGGCGCGTCCGGCTCGAGCGCGACGAGCTGCCCCCGCTCGACCTCGACGACTGGTCGGGCATCGTGCTGGGCGGCGGGCCGTACAACGTCAGCGACCCCGACGACCTGAAGTCGCCGGCCCAGCGCCGCGCCGAGGCGCGCCTGGCCGACCTCGCCGAGCAGGTCGTCGACGCCGACTTCCCGTTCCTGGGCGCCTGCTACGGCATCGGCACGCTCGGGCGGCTGCGCGGGGGCGCCGTGGACCGCACCTTCGCCGAGCCGATCGGGGCGGTCACCGTCACCCTCACCGACGCCGGGCGCACCGACCCCCTGACCGCCGACCTGCCGGGCGCCTTCGACGTCTTCCTGGGCCACAAGGAGGCCGTCTCGGCGCTGCCCGGCGGCGCGGTCCTGCTGGCCACCGCGCCGTCGTGCCCCGTGCAGGCCTTCCGGATCGGCACCCGCGTCTACGCCACCCAGTTCCACCCCGAGCTCGACCTGGACGCGCTGTGCACGCGGATCGAGGTCTACCGCCACCACGGCTACTTCGAGCCGGCCGCGGCCGAGGCGGTCAAGGCGGCGGCGCGCACCGCGACGGTGACCGAGCCGACCCGGCTGCTGGCCCGTTTCGTCGAGCTCTTCGCCCGCCGCTGAGACCCCCTCCATCCGGGGGAGTGCGGCGCTGGGGCGGCGTGGTTCAGTGGAGCATCGAGCGCGGCACCGGCCGCGCACCCCAAGGAGGCGACGAGCATGGCGATCGGCGACAAGGCTGAGAACAAGGGCGAGAACCTCGGCGGCAAGGTCAAGGAAGGCACCGGCAAGGCGACCGGCAACGAGAGCCTCGAGGCCGAGGGCAAGGGCGACCAGGCCTCCGCCAACCTCAAGGACGGCGTCGAGAAGGTCAAGGACGCCGCGAAGAACATCGCCGGCGGGGACAAGAACAAGCACTGACGCAGCACCGCCGGAGCGAGGGGCGGGCACGGTCCGCCCCCGCACGGACCATCACCCCTCCTCTCCGTACAGTCGGGGACGAGGGGTGATGTGTGTGCAGGCCTGGTTGCAGCGTGCGCTGTGGGACGTCGTCCCGCGCGACCACCGGCAGTCCCAGAAGGACCTGAGGCGGCGCCAGCTGATCACGGCGGGTTTCGTCCTGGTCGGTGCCGTGGTCCTGGGTTTCCTGCTCCGGCTGGAGCCCGGCAGCGCGGCGTTCTACCTGACCTCGCTGGCCGTGGCCGCGGTGTGGTTCGTCGGGGCGTTCGCCTCCGGCCCTCTCCACCTCGGCCGGATCCCGATCGGCACCGACCTGTCCGGGCCCACCAAGCGCCCGATCACCGCGCCCCTGGCGCTCGGCGCCGCGCTGGCGGTGTTCTTCGTCGCCGGCGGCCTCGTGGTCGCCCAGATCCCCTGGCTCTCCGACCAGGTCGCGAAGGTGATCTCCTACGCCGACGCCGGGTCCCTGCCGCTGCTGGTGGCGATCACCGCGATCAACGGCATCGCCGAGGAGCTGTTCTTCCGCGGGGCGCTCTACGCCGCGATCACCAAGTACCCGATCCTGTGGTCGACCGTGGCCTACGTCATCGCCACCGCCGCGACCGGCAACGTCATGCTGGCCTTCGCCGCGATCCTGCTCGGGCTCGTCGTGGGGCTGCAGCGCCGGGCCTCCGGCGGCATCCTGGCGCCGATCATCACGCACTGCGTGTGGTCGATCAGCATGCTGGTGACGCTGCCGTACATCTTCGGCACCGCCTGATCCTCCGTCCCCGCACGGGGACGGAGGGGGCGTCCGCGCGTCAGGTGCGCGGGGATTCCGCGATCGCGCGGCGCACGGCCTCCTGGTAGGCCACCGGCTCGCCCGGGACGATCTCGCGGATGCGCTGCTCGGTGACGACGACCTCGGTGGCCATCGAGTCGATCAGGTTCTTGCCGGTGGTGGCGTCGACGTCGGTCACGAAGCCGATCCAGTGCGACGAGAGCTTCGGCGTCAGCACCGGCACCGTGAGGACGAACGGCCGCCGGCCGTTCATCACCTCGGCCGCCTCCTGGAGCATCTGGAGGTAGCTGAGGACCTGCGGGCCGCCGATGTCGAAGGTCTGCCCGAACGCGGCCTCGCAGTCGACCACGCCGGCGAGGTAGCGCACGACGTCCTCGATGGAGATCGGCTGCGTCTTGGTCTTCGCCCAC
>JBBSKO010000020.1:0-16181 GCA_038256225.1 Propionibacteriales bacterium
AGCCGCTCTGCCACGGCGGTGTTGTGCTCGCGGGACTGCTCCTTGACGTCCACCCCGGTGACGACCACGGGCAGGCCCCGCACGCCGGCGAGGTAGCGCAGCGCGGCGAAGGTCAGGTAGGCGTTGCCGCAGCCGAGGTCGACGACGCGCAGCGGCTCGTCGGCGGTCGGCCGGCGCAGGTGGCCCTTGTCGAGGGCGTCGGTGACCGTGGTCTCCAGCAGCCGCAGGAACTCCTCGACCTGCCGGTGCTTGGCGACCCGGGTCGGCTTGACCCGGCCCCGCTCGTCGGTGATCCCCAGTGCGGCGAAGACGGGGTCGTCGTCGTCGAGCAGCCGCGCCTTGTCGCGGTCGTGGCCGCGGTCGACCTCGACCGGGGTCTCGCGCTGCGTGGTGCTCACCAGCGCCTCGAGCTTCTTGGTCGCCCGGCCCTGGTAGGTCTGGGTCGTCGTCTCGACCAGCCAGTGGCCGTACGCCTCGGCGAGGAGCGCGTCGACGGCGTCGGCGGCGGCCTGCCCGGGCTCGTGGTTGCTGGTGTGGGCCTGCGTGGCGTCGTAGGCGGTCGCCTGGAGACGACGACCGGCGCGCAGGTCGACCCACCGCAGCTCGACGCGGCGCCACGGCGGCGGTTCCTGGCCCCGCCGGCGGCCGGACAGCACGGCGCGGACGAGCGCGTCGGGGTCGAGGACGTCGGCGCGTACTCGCTCGAGGGCGCGCAGCAGCGGCTCGGCCACCTCAGAACCTCCCCGACACGGCGGAGACCACGACCACCAGGAGCAGTGCGACCAGGGCCAGGGGGATGACCAGGCGGCGGTGGCGCGGGTTCACCGCTGGCCCCGGCTGCTGCGCCCACGCAGGCGGCTGCTCAGGCGGGTGCCGTGCGACGGGCGCGCCGTGGACTGGTCCGCGGGCGCACCGAAGGCCAGCAGCTCGGACAGGTGCAGCGCCCGCAGCTGCTCGAGGTCGTCGAGCTGGACGCGGCAGGAGACGCCGTCGGCGAGCACGACCTTCGAGCCCCGGGCGCGGACGGCCGGCAGGAGGTGCGTCTCGGCGACCGCGACCGACGTCTCGTAGTGGCCCTTCTCCATCCCGAAGTTGCCGGCCAGCCCGCAGCAGCCGGCCACGACGGTGACCGCGGCGCCGCAGCGCTCGAGGAGCGCCTGGTCGGCGTCGAAGCCGAGGATCGAGGCCTGGTGGCAGTGCGGCTGCACCAGCACCTCGACGTCCGACAGGTCCGGCAGCGTCAGCCGGCCCTGGTCGGCGAGGTCGGTCAGCACCTCCGCGAGCGTGCGGACCCCGCCGGCGACGGCGGTGGCCTCCGGGGAGTCCACGAGCTCCTCGGCGTCCGAGCGCAGCGTCGCCAGGCAGGACGGCTCGAGGCCGACGACGGGGACGCCGGAGCCGACGTACGCCGAGAGGGTCGCCACGGTCCGGCCGACGATCCGGCGGGCCTGGTCGAGCTGGCCGGTGGTCACCCAGGTGAGCCCGCAGCAGGCCGGCTCGGGGATGACCTCGGCCCGGAGGCCGGCGGCGCGCAGCAGGGCCAGGGCCGCCTGACCGGTGTGCGGCGAGAGCTGGTCGGTGAAGGAGTCCGCCCAGATCCAGACGTCGGGCGTGCCGGTGCCGCCCGGGGCCTCGCGCGCTGTCCGGCGCAGGCCGCGGGCGGCGACGGTGGGCAGCGAGCGGCGGTGGTCCACGCCCGCGGCGGCGGTGGCCAGGCGCGCGGTCGGCGCGAAGCGGCCCGCGGCGTTCAGCACCGGCGCCAGCGGGGGCACCCGGCCGATCAGGCCGAGCCAGGTGGGCAGCCGACCCAGCGTGTAGTGGCTGAGCGGGCGCCTGCGGCCGCGGTAGGTCTGGTGCAGCACCTCGGACTTGTAGGTCGCCATGTCGACCCCGGTCGGGCAGTCCGACGCGCAGCCCTTGCAGGACAGGCAGAGGTCGAGCGCCTCGTGCAGGGCCGGGTCGCGCAGGCCGGTGAGGGCGCCGCCCGGGCCGGCGTCGAGAGCCTCCTGGAGCACACGGGCGCGGCCCCGGGTGCTGTCCTTCTCGTCCCGGGTGGCCTGCCACGAGGGGCACATCACGCCGGTCGACGACGCGGCGACGCACTTGCCGACGCCGGTGCAGCGGTGGGCGGCGGTGGCGAGGTCGCCGCCGTCGTGGAGCAGCCGCAGGCCCGCGTTGACCCGGGTGCGCGGACGCGCCGGGCGGACGTCGGCCTCGACGGGCCGGGGGTCGACCAGCACGCCGGGGTTGAGGAGGCCGTCGGGGTCGCAGGCGTGCTTGACGGCGCCGAACAGGTCGATCGTGTGCGGGTCGTACATCAGCGGCAGCAGCGCCGAGCGGGCCCGGCCGTCGCCGTGCTCGCCCGAGAGCGAGCCGCCGTACTTCACCAGGCCGGTCGCGCTGGCCTCGAGGAACTCGCGGAAGGAGCGTCCGCCGTCGTCGAAGCGGAAGTCGATCCGGACGTGCACGCAGCCGTCGCCGAAGTGGCCGTACGGGACCCCGTCGAGCCCGTGCTCGCGCAGCAGCGCGTCGAAGTCGCGCAGCCAGGACCCGAGGTGCTCGGGCGGTACGGCGGCGTCCTCCCACCCGGCGTGGGCGGGGCGGCTCAGGCTGCGCGCGGCGAGGCCGGCGCCGTCGTCGCGGATCCGCCACAGGGCGGTGGTCTCGCGGGGGTCGGTGATCAGCCGCGACTCCAGCGCGCCGGACTCCGCGCGCAGGCGGGCGACGAGGTCGGCGGCACCCTCGCCGGCGACCTCGGCGAACAGCCAGCCACCGCCGCGGGGCAGGTCGGGGACGCTGCCGTGCCGGGCGCGGACCAGGTCGACGATCCGGGAGTCGAGGCCCTCGCAGGCGACCAGGCGGGCCCGGTCGTCGGGCGTGCCGGCGCCGCGCTCGGCACCGAGGGCGAGCAGGGTCGGCACGGCGTCCGCGGCCTCGATCATCGAGGCGTAGCCCAGGACCAGCAGCAGCCGCTCGGGGTGGTCGCGCACCAGGGACACGGTGGCCTCGCGGACCAGGGCCAGGGTGCCCTCGGAGCCGGTGACCAGGCGGTCCAGGCGGCGGCCGCGCTCGGGGAGCAGCTGCTCGAGGGCGTAGCCGGAGACCTGGCGGGAGAACTGTCCGAAGGTCTGCCGCACGTGCGCGAGCTCGGCGTCGACGATCGCGGCCAGACGGCGCTCCACGTCGCTGCCGTCGGGGTGGTCCAGGCTGACGCCGTCGCGCACCCGGACCCGCTCGCCGGCGCCGGTGAGCAGGTCGAGGCCGACCACGTTGTCGGAGGTGCGTCCGTAACCCAGCGCGCGCGAGCCGCAGGCGTTGTTGCCGATCATCCCGCCGATGGTGCAGCGGGTGTGGGTCGAGGGGTCCGGGCCGAAGCGCAGGCCGTGCTCCTGCGCGCGCGCCTGGAGCCGGGCGTGCACGACGCCGGGCTGGACCGTCGCGGTCTGCGCCTCGGGGTCGAGGCTCAGGATGTGGTTCAGGTGGCGGCCGGTGTCGACCACGATCCCGGGCCCGACCGCGTTGCCGGCGATCGAGGTGCCGGCGCCCCGCATCGTGACCGGGACGCCGGTGGCGCGGGCCGCGTCCAGGACGGCGTCGATCTCGTCGACGTGGCGCGGGCGGGCGACCACCTGCGGGACCACGCGGTAGAGGGATGCGTCCGCGGCGTAGAGCGAGCGGGTCAGGGCGGAGTCGTCGACGTCGCTGACGCCACGCGCGCGCAGCGCGGCCGCGACGTCGCGGCCCCCCGCGTCGGTGGTGCCGGCGTCGGTGGTGCCGGTGGCGGGCAGGTCGACGGTCGTCACCAGAGCTCCATCGAGTCGCCGACGACCCCGGCGAGGTCCTCGCCGGTGACCGGGCGCGGGGCGGTGGCGAGCAGCCGCTGCTGCTGCAGGGCGCCCTCGACGATGCCGTCGACGTCGCCCGCGCCGTACCCGATCTCGGCCAGGCCGTTGGGGATGCCGATGTCCCGCATGATCCGGGTCAGCACGCCGGGCAGCGCGTCCGGGCCGCGCTCGTCGGCCGACAGGTCGGGCTCGAGCAGCCGCGCGGCGCGCAGGTGCCGCCCGGGGTCACCGTCGAAGGTGAACCGGAACGCCGCCGGCGCCGTCAGGGAGACGGCCATGCCGTGCGGCACCATCGCCTCGTCCTGGGGGTAGCCCGCGGGCCGGTAGTCGCGCACCCGCCCGGCGATGGGGTAGGCGTTGGCGTGCGGGATGTGCACGCCCGCGTTGCCGAACCCGAGGCCGGCGAAAGTCGCGGCCATCGCCATCTGCTCGCGAGCGACGGCGTCCTCGGGGTCGCGCACGGCCCGCCGGAAGGCGGTCGCCAGCAGCGACATCGCCTTCTCCGACCACATGTCGGCGACCGGGTTCGCGCCGCAGTACGGGACCCGCTGCTCGGGGGTCTTGGCGTCGAAGTCGGCGTACCAGCGCGCGGTCCAGCTCTCCAGGGCGTGGCACAGGATGTCCATCCCGGACGCGGCGGTGACCATCGCCGGCTGGGTCGCCGTCAGCGACGGGTCGACCACGGCCAGGCGCGGGCGGAGCGCGACGTGGCTGATCCCGGTCTTGACGTGCAGCGAGAGCACGTCGAGCACGCAGATCGTGGTGCTCTCGCTGCCGGTGCCGGTGGTGGTCGGCACGGCCACGAGCGGCAGCAGCGGGTTGACCGGCGCGAGGGCCTTGCCGACCGGGGCGTTGATGTAGTCCATCAGCTCGCCGGGGTTGGTCGTGAGCAGGTTGACCGCCTTGGCCGTGTCGATCGCCGAGCCGCCGCCGACGGCGACCACGGCATCGAACGGTCCGGCGTCGCGGCCGAACTCGACGGCCTCGCGCAGCGAGACGTCGGTCGGCTCGACGTGGGCCTGGTCGAAGACGACGACCTCGATCCCGGTGGCACGGACGGCCTCGGCGATGCGCTCGGGGTGCCCGGTCGCCGCGACGCCCGGGTCGGTGACCAGGAGCACGCGGCGCGCGCCGTACTGCCCGAGGTCGTGGCCGATCTCGGCGGAGGCGCCCGGGCCGAACTTCAGGGCAGGGGCGGCATAGGTGAAGACGGTCTCGCTCACCAGCCCAACCTACCGACCGGGGGGCTCATCCCCCACCGCCACCAGGGCGAGCCTCACCACGTCGAGCACCGGTCGCGGGTCGGGCCCGGCCAGCTCGCGCAGCGGCACCCAGGCCACCTGCGAGGTGGTGCCACCGACCTCGGTGACGCGGGGCTCCGCGGTGGGGTCCGTGGCCGTCGCGGCGTAGAGCAGGTGGACGCCGTGGAAGTCCTCGTCGCGGCCGCTCGGAGCCGTCCCCCGCAGGTGGACGTCGTGCACGTCGAGGACCCGCCCGACCTCCACCTCGAGACCGCACTCCTCGCGCACCTCGCGGCGCAGGGCCTCCCGCGGGGGCTCACCGTGGTCGACCCCGCCGCCGGGCAGGGTCCAGGACCCCGCGTGGTGCCCCCGGGCGGAGACCTCGGTCAGCAGGACGGCCGGCTCGGGCTCGGCCCGGACCAGGACGGCGTACGCCGCCAGCCGCTGCAGGCGGGTGGGGCGGTGCTCGGCGAGCGCCTCGGTGACCAGCGCGGTCGTCGGCAGGGTCCCGTCCAGCACCCGGTCGAGGGGGTGCCAGGCCGCGTCGACGGTGGACCCGTCGACCTCGACGACCCGCGGGGCCGGCGCGTCCTTGGCCGCCCAGCCCTCGTAGACCAGCCGGACGCCGTGGGCGTCGCGCACCTCGCCGTCCCAGACCCGCTCGGGCTGGTGCCAGGAGTAGGTCCGCGCGGTCGGGCCGACCTCGACGTCGAGACCGGTCTCCTCGTGGACCTCGCGGACCACCGCCTGGCGCGGGTCCTCGCCGTGGTCGATCCCGCCGCCGGGCAGGGTCCACAGCTCGGTCCCGCTGATCCGGGGCGCCAGGCGGCTGAGCAGGATCTCGCCGTCGCGGAGCACCACGGCGTAGGCGCCCCAGCGCTGCCAGCGCGGCGGGCTCACCGGGCGGCCGCTGCGGCGGCCGGGGTCAGGCCCGGGCCCCAGGTCGGGCGGACGGCCGAGCGGGGCACCGGGTCCAGGGCCAGCGACGCCCGCCGGTCGAGGGCGTCGCCGCCGAGGTGGGCGGGGTGCCAGGACGCCGGCTCGCCGGGCAGCGGATGGTGCTCCGGGAGCCGCTGCAGCGCCTCCAGCCCCTCGTGCAGGCGGTGCCCGAGCGCGCGGGTGGTGGCCACCAGGTCGGCGTCGGGGGCGACGCGGCCGGGCCGCCCGACGCGGACGTCGACCAGCCGCCCGCGCTGCGGGTTCGGCCGCGGGAACGGGTCCTCGGCGTGGTGCTTCTGCGGCCACAGCCGCTGCCCGCCCCAGACGGAGACCGGCACGAGCGGGGCCCCGGTCTCCCGGGCCAGCGCGGCGGCGCCGGGCATCAGGGAACGGACGACGTACGCCGCCGAGATCCCGGCCTCGGGGAAGACGCAGACCACCTCGCCGGCGCGCAGGTGGGCGCGGGCCCGGAGATAGGCCGCCGCGGGCGCCTCGCGGTCGACCGGGACGTGCCCCATCGCGTCCATCGCCCGTCCGACCGCGCGGACGCCCCAGACGTCGTGGCGGCACAGGAAGCGCACCCGTCGGCCGGTGGCCAGCAGCGCCCGCCCGATCAGCAGGAAGTCGGGGAAAGAGACGTGGTTGGCGGCCAGGACGACCGGGCCGCTCGGCGGGACGTGACCGGCTCCCCCGCCGCGCACGGTCAGGTCGAGGCCGCGCAGCAGCGCGTGGCCGAGGCCGACGGCACCGGCGTAGACGGGCTCGCGGCGGCGGGCGGCGCCCGCGCTCACGTGAACGGCGGGCGGTGGTCCACCGCGAGCGAGCGACGTCCGGCCCAGCGCCAGAGCCTCGCCGCGGTGTCGCGGTCCTCGTCGGTGACCAGGTTGCCCATCCAGCGCAGGGCGAGCGTCATCAGCAGGTCCGAGCGCATCCCGACCGGGCCGAGCGCGGGCAGCAGCCGCGGGACGGTCACCAGCCCGGCCATCCGACGGGCGATCGAGAACGCCTCGCCGTACTGCTGGCGCAGCACGACCGGCCAGGAGCGCGACAGGTCCGCGTCGCGGCCCTCGAGGACCATCTCGGCGATGAGGCGACCGGTCTCGAGGCCGTAGTCGATGCCCTCGCCGTTGAGGGGGTTCACGCAGCCGGCGGCGTCGCCGACGAGCGCCCAGTTCCGCCCGGCGACCCCGGACACGGCACCGCCCATCGGCAGCAGGGCGCTGGTCGGGGCGCGCAGGTCGCCGTCCAGCTCGAACTCGTCGCGCCGCTGGTCGGCGTAGAACTCCATCAGCGGCTTCAGCGCGATGTTCGCGGGCCGCTTCGAGGTGGCCAGCGTGCCGACGCCGACGTTGACCTCGCCGGCGTCCTTGCCCAGCGGGAAGATCCAGCCGTACCCCGACAGGATCTCGCCCTCGGTGCCGCGCAGCTCGAGGTGGGAGGAGATCCACGGGTCGTCGCTGCGCGTCGAGGAGACGTAGGCCCGCCCTGCCACGCCGTAGACCGTCTCGCGGTGCCACGCGCGCCCGAGCACCTTGCCGAGCCCGGAGCGGACGCCGTCGGCGACGACGAGTCGTTTGCAGGCCACCTCGTGCGTCTCGGACCCGCGCCGGAACACCACGTGGGAGACCCGGTCGCCGTCGCGGCGCACGTCGACGGCCTTGACCCCGTCGACGGCGTGGGCGCCGGCCTTGACCGCCGTCGTGCGCAGGTGGTCGTCGAGCTCGGTGCGCGGCACCGCGCTCCCCCAGTCCGGCAGCGTGCCGCCGGGCCAGGGCAGGTGCAGGACCTGGCCGAACCCGTGCGCGCGCAGGCCCTTGCTCGTCGCCCGGGCGGCGAGCCAGTCCTCCAGGCCGAGGCGACCGAGCTCGTGCACGGCGCGGGGGGTGAGGCCGTCGCCACAGGTCTTGTCGCGGGGGAAGACCGCCGCGTCGGCGAGGACGACGTCGGCGCCGCCCTGCGCCGCCCAGGCGGCCGCCGCCGACCCGGCGGGACCGGCGCCCACGACGAGGACGTCGGTCTGTGCGGGGAGGTTCACGACCCCAGTCTCTCAGGCGGGCCCAACGCCCGGTCGGTAGCGTGCCCGGCGTGACCGACCCCCTCGTGCTGCCCCTCGGCGACCTACGCCCCGCCCTCGACCCGACCGCCTTCGTCGCCCCCGGTGCGGTGGTGGCCGGCGACGTGACCGTGGGTGCGGAGAGCGGGATCTGGTACGCCGTCGTCGTCCGCGGCGACGCCGAGCGGATCCGCATCGGCGCCCGCAGCAACGTCCAGGACGGTTCGGTCCTGCACGCCGACCCGGGTCACCCGCTGACCGTCGGTGACGGCGTCTCGGTGGGCCACCGCGCCGTGCTGCACGGCTGCACGATCGAGGACGACGTGCTGGTCGGGATGGGCGCGATCGTGATGAACGGCGCCCGGGTCGGGGCGGGGAGCGTCGTGGGCGCCGGTGCCTGCGTGCCCCAGGGCATGCAGGTCCCGCCCCGCTCGCTGGTCCTCGGCCTGCCGGCCAAGGTCCGCGGCGAGCTCGACGACGCGCAGGTCGCCGGCGTGCGGGAGAACGCGGCGACCTACGTCGCCCTCGCCGCCCGCCACCGCGCCGCCCTGCCGAGATGACGCTCGCGGACAGCCGAGATGACGGTTCCGGCGCCTCGAGGTGGCGACTCCGGGCGCCGGACCCGGCTACGGACGCGGTGATCGGCCTGGCACGAGGCCCGGGGTCGCCACGCTCGGCGAGGCGCCCCGACGCCGTACGCCGGAAGGGTGCCGGGGTGACCGCAACCGTCATCTCGGGGCGCCGCGAGCGTCATCTCGGCTGTCCGCGAGCGTCATCTCGGGGGGCGCAGCGGACCCCCGCCACCCTGGAGCGGGTGACGGGGGTCCGGGTGCTGCTGGTCGTGCGGCTGACTAGTTCTGGTACGACCCGAAGTCGAAGTCGTCCAGGGCGACGGCCTGGCCGTTGCCCCCGAACTCGTAGTCGTAGCTGTCGTAGCCGGTGACCGAGTAGGCCGCGGCGCGGGCCTCCTCGGTGGGCTCGACGCGCACGTTGCGGTAGCGCTCGAGACCGGTACCGGCGGGGATCAGCTTGCCGATGATGACGTTCTCCTTCAGACCGCGCAGCGAGTCCGAGCGGCCGTGGATCGCCGCGTCGGTCAGGACGCGGGTCGTCTCCTGGAAGGAGGCGGCCGAGAGCCACGACTCGGTGGCCAGCGAGGCCTTCGTGATGCCCATCAGCACCGGACGACCCGAGGCCGGCTTGCCGCCCTCGGAGACGACGCGACGGTTCTCCTCCTCGAAGATGACGCGGTCGGTGAGGTCGGAGGGCAGCAGGTTGGTGTCCCCCGACTCGATGACCGTGACGCGACGCAGCATCTGACGCACGATGATCTCGATGTGCTTGTCGTGGATCGACACGCCCTGCGAGCGGTAGACCTGCTGCACCTCGTGCACCAGGTGCTCCTGCGCCTTGCGCACACCCAGGATCCGCAGCATGTCCTGCGGGTCGGGCGTGCCGAGGATGATCATCTGACCGACCTCGACGCGGCCGCCGTCCTCGACGAGCAGGCGCGAGCGCTTCGACACGGGGTACTCCTGCACCTCCGAGCCGTCGTCGGGGGTGATGACCACCTTGCGCGACTTGTCGGTCTCCTCGATCTCGACGCGGCCGGCGGCCTCGGCGATCGGAGAGCGACCCTTGGGCGAGCGGGCCTCGAAGAGCTCGACCACGCGGGGCAGGCCCTGCGTGATGTCCTCGGCCGAGGCCACACCACCGGTGTGGAAGGTACGCATGGTCAGCTGCGTGCCCGGCTCACCGATCGACTGGGCCGCGATGATGCCGACGGCCTCGCCGATGTCGACGAGCTTGCCGGTGGCCAGCGAGCGGCCGTAGCACTTGGCGCAGGTACCGGTCCGGGCGTCGCAGGTCAGCACGGAGCGGACCTTGACCTGCTCGATGCCGGCGCCGATGAGCTCACCGATCTTCACGTCGCCCAGGTCGCCGCCGGCCTCGACCAGCACGTCGCCGGTCTCGGGGTGGGTGACCTCGGTGGCCGCGGACCGGGCGTACGCCGCGGTCTCGGCGTTCTCGTGCTTGACCACGGTGCCGTCGTCGAGACGCTCACCGATCCGCTTGGGCAGACCGCGCTCGGTGCCGCAGTCGTCCTCGCGGATGATCACGTCCTGGGAGACGTCGACGAGTCGACGCGTCAGGTAGCCCGAGTCGGCCGTGCGCAGCGCCGTGTCGGCCATGCCCTTGCGGGCACCGTGGGTGGAGATGAAGTACTCCAGCACGGAGAGGCCCTCGCGGAAGTTCGCCTTGATCGGCCGCGGGATGATCTCGCCCTTGGGGTTGGCCACCAGGCCGCGCATCGCGCCGACCTGACGGATCTGGTTCATGTTTCCCGAGGCACCCGAGTCGATCATCATGAAGATCGGGTTGGTGCGGTCGTAGGCGTTCTCCATCGCCTCGCCGACCTTGCGCGAGGCCTCGGTCCAGATCTCAATGAGCTCCTGACGACGCTCGTCGTCGGTGACCAGGCCGCGCTCGTACTGCTTCTGCACCTTGGCGGCGTCGGCCTCGAAGGAGGCCAGGATCTCCGCTTTGTCGGCCGGCTGCGTGACGTCGTCGATGGAGACGGTGACCCCGGACTGGGTCGCCCAGGTGAAGCCGGCCTCCTTCAGCGCGTCGAGCGAGGCGGCGACCTCGACCTTGGAGTAGCGCTCGGCGAGGTCGTTGACGATCGCGCCGAGGGCCTTCTTGCCCACCTCGTAGTTCACGAAGGGGTAGTCGGCCGGGAGCGTGTCGTTGAACAGCGCACGGCCCAGCGTGGTCTCGAGGGTCATCGAGCGGACGGCGTCGGGGTCGGCGCCCTCCTCCAGCGGCGGGACGATGTCGTCGAAGCGGATCTTGACGACGCTCTGCAGGCTGATCCGACCCTGGTCGAAGGCCATGATCGCCTCGGCCGGGCTCGCGAACGCCCGGCCCTCGCCCGGCTGACCGTCACGGTCGGTGGTGAGGAAGAACAGGCCGATGATCATGTCCTGGGTGGGCATGGTCACCGGACGGCCGTCCGAGGGCTTGAGGATGTTGTTGGTCGACAGCATCAGGATCCGGGCCTCGGCCTGGGCCTCGGCCGACAGCGGCAGGTGCACCGCCATCTGGTCACCGTCGAAGTCGGCGTTGAACGCGGTGCAGACCAGGGGGTGGATCTGGATGGCCTTGCCCTCGATCAGCTGCGGCTCGAAGGCCTGGATGCCGAGGCGGTGCAGCGTGGGCGCCCGGTTCAGCAGGACCGGGTGCTCGGTGATGACCTCCTCGAGCACGTCCCAGACGACCGGGCGCGAGCGCTCGACCATCCGCTTGGCGGACTTGATGTTCTGCGCGTGCGAGAGGTCCACGAGGCGCTTCATCACGAAGGGCTTGAAGAGCTCGAGGGCCATCTGCTTGGGCAGGCCGCACTGGTGGAGCTTGAGCTGCGGGCCCGAGACGATGACCGAACGACCGGAGTAGTCCACGCGCTTGCCGAGCAGGTTCTGGCGGAAGCGCCCCTGCTTGCCCTTGAGCATGTCGGACAGCGACTTCAGCGGCCGGTTGCCCGGGCCGGTGACCGGACGACCGCGGCGACCGTTGTCGAACAGCGAGTCGACGGCCTCCTGGAGCATCCGCTTCTCGTTGTTGACGATGATCTCGGGCGCGCCGAGGTCGAGCAGGCGCTTGAGCCGGTTGTTGCGGTTGATCACGCGGCGGTACAGGTCGTTGAGGTCGGAGGTCGCGAAGCGGCCACCGTCCAGCTGCACCATCGGACGCAGGTCCGGCGGGATGACCGGCACGGCGTCGAGGACCATGCCCTCGGGCTTGTTGCCGGTCTTGCGGAACGCGTCGACCACCTTGAGCCGCTTGAGCGCGCGCACCTTGCGCTGGCCCTTGCCGTTGGCGATGGTGTCGCGCAGCGACTCCACCTCGGCCTCGATGTCGAAGTTCTGCAGGCGCTTCTGGATCGCAGTGGCGCCCATGAAGCCCTCGAAGTACTTGCCGAACCAGTTCTTCATCTCGCGGTAGAGCATCTCGTCGCCCATGAGGTCCTGGATCTTCAGCGACTTGAAGGTGTTCCAGACCTCGTCGAGGCGCGCGATCTCGTTCTCCGAGCGCTTGCGCAGCTGCGCCATCTCGCGCTCGGCGCCGTCCTTGACCTTGCGGCGCTGGTCGGCCTTGGCCCCCTCGGCCTCCAGGGCCGCGAGGTCCTCCTCGAGCTTGCGGGCGCGGTCCTCGATCATGCCGTCGCGACGCTTCTCGAGCCGCTCGCGCTCGAGGCCGACCTTGCCCTCGAGCTCGGACAGGTCGCGGTGCCGCGCGTCCTCGTCGACGGAGGTGATCATGTAGGCCGCGAAGTAGATGACCTTCTCGAGGTCCTTCGGGGCCAGGTCGAGCAGGTAGCCCAGGCGGCTCGGGACGCCCTTGAAGTACCAGATGTGCGTCACGGGGGCGGCGAGCTCGATGTGGCCCATCCGCTCACGACGCACCTTGGAGCGGGTCACCTCGACGCCGCAGCGCTCGCAGATGATGCCCTTGAAGCGCACGCGCTTGTACTTGCCGCAGTAGCACTCCCAGTCCCGGGTGGGACCGAAGATCTTCTCGCAGAAGAGGCCGTCACGCTCGGGCTTGAGCGTGCGGTAGTTGATGGTCTCAGGCTTCTTGACCTCACCGTGGCTCCAGCCGCGGATGTCCTCCGCGGTGGCCAGGCCGATCTGGAGCTGGTCGAAGAAGTTCACGTCGAGCACGATGGCTGCAACCCTTCAGTTGTTCTTGAGAAAAAGCTGGGTGGGGGGCGCTGAGGCCGCGTCCGCCGACCACGAGGGCCGGCGGACGCGGACCGTCACACCTCTTCGACCGTGTTGGGCTCGCGCCGGGAGAGGTCGATGCCGAGCTCCTCGGCCGCGCGGAAGACGTCGTCCTCCGCGTCGCGCATCTCGATGGCCGTGCCGTCCTGGGACAGCACCTCCACGTTGAGGCACAGCGACTGCATCTCCTTGACGAGCACCTTGAACGACTCGGGGATGCCCGAGTCCGGGATGTTCTCGCCCTTGACGATGGCCTCGTAGACCTTGACGCGACCGGGCACGTCGTCGGACTTGATCGTCAGCAGCTCCTGCAGGGCGTAGGCGGCGCCGTACGCCTCCATCGCCCAGACCTCCATCTCGCCGAACCGCTGGCCACCGAACTGGGCCTTACCGCCCAGGGGCTGCTGCGTGATCATCGAGTACGGGCCCGTCGAGCGCGCGTGGATCTTGTCGTCGACGAGGTGGTGGAGCTTGAGGATGTACATGTAGCCCACCGAGACCGGGTCCGCGAAGGGCTCGCCGGAGCGGCCGTCGAACAGGTCGGCCTTGCCGGTCTCGTTGATCATCCGCACACCGTCGCGGTTCGGGGTGGTCGACCCGAGCAGCCCGGTGATCTCGTCCTCGCGCGCACCGTCGAAGACCGGGGTGGCGACCTTCGAGTTGCCCGGGGCCTGAGCGGCGTTGATCCGCGTCAGGCGCTGCTTCCAGTCGGCGTCGGCGGGGTCGTCGGACAGGTTGAGGTCCCAGCCCTGCTTGGCCAGCCAGCCCAGGTGCAGCTCAAGGATCTGGCCGACGTTCATCCGGCGCGGGACGCCGAGCGGGTTCAGCACCACGTCGACCGGGGTGCCGTCCTCCATGAACGGCATGTCCTCGATCGGCAGGATCTTGGCGATGACGCCCTTGTTGCCGTGGCGCCCGGCGAGCTTGTCGCCGACCGAGATCTTGCGCTTCTGCGCGACGTAGACGCGGACCAGCTGGTTCACGCCCGGCGGCAGCTCGTCGCCCTCCTCGCGGTCGAAGACCCGGACGCCGATGACGGTGCCGGACTCGCCGTGGGGGACCTTCATCGAGGTGTCGCGCACCTCGCGCGCCTTCTCGCCGAAGATCGCGCGGAGCAGGCGCTCCTCGGGGGTGAGCTCGGTCTCGCCCTTGGGCGTGACCTTGCCGACCAGGATGTCGCCGGTGGTGACCTCGGCGCCGATGCGGATGATCCCGCGCTCGTCGAGGTCGGCCAGGCCCTCCTCGGAGACGTTCGGGATGTCCCGGGTGATCTCCTCGGGGCCCAGCTTGGTGTCGCGGGCGTCGACCTCGTGCTCCTCGATGTGGATCGAGGTGAGGACGTCCTCCTGCACCAGGCGCTGGGAGAGGATGATCGCGTCCTCGTAGTTGTGGCCCTGCCACGGCATGAACGCGACCAGCAGGTTCGTGCCCAGCGCCATCTCGGCGTCGTCGGTGCACGGGCCGTCGGCCACGGGGGTGCCGAACTCGAGCCGGTCGCCCTCGGCCACCAGGGGGCGCTGGTTGATGCAGGTGCCCTGGTTGGAGCGCTTGAACTTCGAGAGCCGGTAGCTGGAGTACGTGCCGTCGTCGTTGAGGGTCTCGACCAGGTCGGCCGAGACCTCCTTGACCACGCCGGCCTTCGTCGCGGTGACGACGTCGCCGGCGTCCACCGCGGCGCGGAACTCGATGCCGGTGCCGACGATCGGGCTGTCGCTGCGGATCAGCGGGACGGCCTGACGCTGCATGTTGGCGCCCATCAGCGCACGGTTGGCGTCGTCGTGCTCGAGGAACGGGATCAGCGCGGTCGCGACCGACACCATCTGGCGCGGCGAGACGTCCATGTAGTCGACCTCGCCGGCCAGCAGCTCGGAGACCTCGCCGTCGCGCTGGCGGACCAGCACGCGCTCACCGGTGAAGGTGCCGTTCTCGTCGATGGCCGCGTTGGCCTGCGCGATGACGAAGTGGTCCTCGTCGTCGGCGGTGAGGTAGTCGATCTGGTCGGTGACCCGGCCCTCGATGACCTTGCGGTACGGCGTCTCGACGAACCCGAACGGGTTGATCCGGCCGAAGGAGGCCAGCGACCCGATCAGGCCGATGTTCGGGCCCTCCGGGGTCTCGATCGGGCACATCCGGCCGTAGTGGCTGTGGTGGACGTCGCGGACCTCCATGCCGGCACGGTCGCGCGAGAGACCGCCGGGGCCCAGCGCGGAGAGGCGACGCTTGTGCGTCAGGCCCGCGATCGGGTTGGTCTGGTCCATGAACTGGCTGAGCTGGGAGGTCCCGAAGAACTCCTTCAGCGCGGCCACGACCGGACGGATGTTGATCAGCGACTGCGGCGTGATGGCCTCGACGTCCTGGGTGGTCATCCGCTCGCGCACCACGCGCTCCATGCGGGCCAGGCCCGTACGCAGCTGGTTCTGGATGAGCTCCCCGACCGTGCGCATCCGGCGGTTGCCGAAGTGGTCGATGTCGTCGGAGGCGATCTCCCAGGTGCCCTGGGGGGCCTCGACGTCGGCCTTGCCGTCGTGCAGCGCCACGATGTAGCGGATGGTGTTGACGACGTCGCTGATGGTCAGCGTCTGCTTGTCGAAGGCCTCGACCAGGCCGAGCTTCTTGTTGATCTTGTAACGACCGACCTTGGCCAGGTCGTAGCGCTTGGGGTTGAAGTAGTAGTTCTTCAGCAGCGTCAGCGCGGCCTCGCGGGTCGGCGGTTCGCCCGGGCGCAGCTTGCGGTAGATGTCGAGCAGTGCGTCGTCGGGACCCTGGGTGTGGTCCTTCTCCTCGGTCAGCTGGATCGACTCGTAGCCGCGCAGCTCGGCCATCACGGCCTCGTAGTCGTACTCCTCGCCGGTGTCCTCGGCGACGGCCTGCAGGGCCTTGAGCAGGACGGTGACGTTCTGCTTGCGCTTGCGGTCCAGGCGGACCCCGACGAGGTCGCGCTTGTCGACCTCGAACTCGAGCCAGGCGCCGCGCGAGGGGATCAGGCGCGAGGTGTAGATGTCCTTGTCGGACGTCTTGTCGGCCGAGCGCTCGAAGTAGACGCCCGGGCTGCGGACCAGCTGGGAGACCACGACGCGCTCGGTGCCGTTGATGACGAAGGTGCCCTTGTCGGTCATCAGGGGGAAGTCGCCCATGAAGACCGTCTGGCCCTTGATCTCACCGGTGTCGTTGTTGGTGAACTCCGCCGACACGTAGAGGGGAGCGGAGTAGGTGAAGTCCTTCTCCTTGCACTCGTCCACGGTGTACTTGGGGTCGTAGAAGACCGGGTTCTCGAACGAGAGCGACATCGTCTCGGAGAAGTCCTCGATCGGCGAGATCTCCT